>JAQCDY010000001.1 GCA_027729785.1 Actinomycetota bacterium
TGCAATTGTTGCCCTTTATCGACCTGGCCCGATGGGGGCGAACATGCACAACGACTTTGCCGATTTCAAAAATGGCCGAAAATCACCCCAGATTTTTCATCCGGATGCCCAAGATCTATTGGGTGACACATATGGCCTGATGATCTATCAAGAAAGCATGATGAGGGTTGCACAAAAGTTTGCCGGCTACAGCCTCGAAAAAGCCGATGATCTACGAAAAGCATGCGGCAAAAAAAATCGTGCGGACATGAAGAAACAACGAGCCAGTTTTGAACAGGGTTGCATCGACCGTGGTTACGGTCAAGATCTTGGTGAGACTTTGTTTGATTCAATCGAAAACTTCGCCGACTACGCATTCGGCAAGAGTCATGCGTATGGCTATGCATTCATCGCATATCAAACCGCTTATCTAAAAGCGAATTATCCGATCGAGTACATCGCTTGCTTGTTGACCAGCGTCAAAGCCAATTACGAACGGGCGGCAATTTTCTTGGCTGATGCAAGAGCCAGCAACATCACGGTAAAGACCCCAGATGTCAACACCTCTGGTGTTGACTTTGTCCCCGTGATAATTGGCGATCAGCGCGTCATCAGTTTTGGTCTTTCGGCAATTCGAAATGTGGGTGAAGCCCTGGTCAGTCAACTTGTCGAGTTTCGACGAGCAAACGGTCCGTTCACTTCCTTCTATGACTTTGCTGATCGGGCACCTGTGTCGACCCTGAATAAACGAACGGTCGAGTCGCTGATCAAAGCGGGTGCGTTCGATTCACTTGGCCACCCACGAAAAGGGCTATTGCTGGTGTTCGAATCAATTATTGAGAACACGCTAAATCGGCGCAGAGAACGCGATCAAGGCGTGATGAGTTTGTTTGAAAGTACGGCAGATTCGAACTCAACTTATTCTGAGCAGATTGAAATTCCGGCGATCAACTATGAAAAGTCCGAACAATTAAAAATTGAGCGCGAGATGCTTGGTCTGTATGTCTCCGATCATCCACTTCGTGGGGTCGAGGGTCAGTTGCGTCGCAAAGTTGAATGCTCTCTGGCCGACCTTGAAGAAAGAGGCGATAGTGCATACCTGACCCTGGGTGGCGTAATCACCGCGGTCAACCGTAAATTCACCCGCAAGGGTGACCAAATGGCGATAATCACAATTGAAGATTTGCAGGGCTCACTAGACGTCAACATTTTCCCCAAGACGTACGCGAGTTATGGTCATTTGATTCAAGAGGACACGATCGTCACGGTGCGCGGACGACTGGACAAGCGTGAAGATTCGCATCTTGCATTCAATGCCCAAGAACTGAAGATCGTCGAGCCGATGCGGCCAAGTGACTTGAGCCTGCACATTGAGTTGGCGGGTCGCTCTTTGTCGCAAGAAGACATCGTCAATTTACAAGAACTTTTAAAAGACCATGGTGGTCAAACCCCCGTGCAGTTGCACATGCCCGGTGGCAAGAGTTTGCGCTTGGCCCCCGAGTTCAACGTTGACATTGACCGCGCAATCGGAGCTCTGCGCGCGTCATATGGCAACAGTGTCTATATCGGGTAGCGACATATAATTTGTTCAAATAGCGAATAAGTCAAGGCAATCAAACTCACTATCGGAAATTGAAGATTTCGCTGGCAGACTGTAGGGGTCATGTCGCTCGTTGTTAAGACCATAGATGCTTCGGCTTTGGTTGACTCAGACCTTGACGATCTCGCGGCGATGGGTGGCGCTTTTGGTATCGGTGCGATTTCGAAAGCCAAAGAAGATTGGGTACTTTTCGCCAGCGCCAAACTTGACGGCAAGTTGCATGGGTTCATGTTCTCGACCCTTGAGCGCATCGGCGGCACACCGTGCGTGCTTTTGGGGATGCTCAGCGTCAAGCGCACATCGAAGAGAGATCAAATTCTCAAGGGCCTAATGAGCGAGGCCTATCATCGAGCCTTGATGGCATTTCCTGATGAGGATGTTGTTGTTGGTTCGAGGTTTGTGAGTGTTGATGCGCTTGAGGCATTCAAGTCGCTCACCGAATTGATTCCGCGGCCCGATCACCGTGCCGTAGGTGAAGAACGAGCATGGGGCAGGAGATTGGCGAGGCGCTTTGGTTGTGAAGCGCAGTATGACGAACAGTCGTTTGTCATCAAGAGCAATGGCCAAAGCGGATTTATGGATTTTGAATCTTTGAAACCAGGCAAAGCCCCGTCAGACGTTGCTAGTTTTTTCAAAAGTGTTTCAGCAAAAAAGTCTGGTGCTCTTGTCGTGCATGGCTGGACGATGACAGAAAACTTGCTGAAACTCGGCAAACACTAAATATCGATTATGCAGTTTGCGGACTGCGCTCGTTCACGCAAAATGGTGCGTGCGTTTCGCCATGATCCAATCGCGCAAGATCTTCTTGATCGAATCGTCGAAGTTGCATCTTGGGCGCCGTCAGCGGGCAAGACGCAAGGGTGGCATTTGTTGGTTCTTCAGGGTTCGCAGACTGAAAAGTTTTGGGATGTCACTTTGCCGAAGCAAAAGCGCTCAAGTTTTCGTTGGCAGAAACTGCTCGATGCGCCGGTGATCGCGCTCGTCTTTGCAGACCCGCAAGCGTACTTAGATCGTTACAGCGAGCCGGACAAGTCGGCAACGAACCTAGGCAGCGAGACCTCATCTTGGCCGACGCCATATTGGACGGTAGACGCATCTTTTGCAACCATGCAGTTGTTGCTCGCGGCGCACGACATTGGTTTAGGTGCGCTGTTTTTTGGAGTGTTTAATGGCGAAGATCAATTGCGTGAACATTTCAAAGTTCCCCAACAAATGCAATTGATCGGTGCCGTGGCGCTTGGTTGGCCAATTGCCGAAAAATTAGGGGACACGGGTGCGAGTGCCAAGCGGGTTCGGCGCAAGCCCGATCAAATAATTCATAACCAAGGTTTCAGACAATAAGAGCAAGTGCCTTTTCGAGTTCGTCAACGGTGGCAGCGGGTGCGCTGCACGAATAATTTTGACACACATAGGCAAATCCCGGTCGACGATCCCGCCATATTGGCGAGTCAAACGGCTCGCCAAAAATCACCACAGCAGTTGGCAACCATTTGTTTTTGATGTGATCGATCAGATCGGGGCGATGACCCGTCACGGCTATTTCAGTCATGCCTTTGTGGTGCAGGTGAACCGCGATCAGCAGGTTGCCAAACGCGCTCGGGGCTCCCGCCGCAATTTTCGTGAACAATTGCAATATTGCGATTGCGGCTTTGGTGAACTTTGCATTCCCCGAGATCGCACCAAGTCGCATCAATGCATTGGCCGCCGTTGAGTTTGCCGACGGGGTGGCATTATCGAGCAAATCTTTTTGACGAACGATCAGTTGTTCGGCGTCCTGGGCAACAGTGAATAAACCACCATATTCGGCATCCCAATAGTGGGTGATCAAATCATCGGCAACCTCCTCGGCTCGAGCAAACCAAATTGCTTTGCCAGTTGCTTCTCCAAGACGAGTAAATGCATCAATCAAGTGTGCAAGATCGGCAGCCAGCGCACGGTGCCGTGCTTTTGGCTGACCAGATTGTTGCCAACTTCTAAACCATCTAAATGAATCCGTATCAGGGTCTCGCACCCTGAGCTCGCGATACAAGAACTCACCATTTTGTTCGGCGATCGTCAACCAGTCGGCTCGGTTGAAAAGAGTCGCCGCTTCAATAAGCGATGCGGTCATCATCGCGTTCCATTCAGTCAAAACCTTGTCGTCCAAGAGCGGTCGATTTCGCACGGCACGGGCGGCGAGAATCGTCGAGCGAATTTTTTCGACGATTGGTGATCGCTTGAATTCGCCACGATGGTTCAATCTCGTTGGAATATTTTTGCCTTCGAAGTTTCCTGTATCCGTGATCTCGTAGTAGTCAATGGCGATCTTTGCTTCTTCGGGGGGCAAGATTTTGCGTAGTTGGTTGGGGGTAAAAACATAAAAGTGGCCCTCATGCGAATGGCCATATTCATCCAGCGAGTCGGCATCTTCAGCGCTAAAGAAGCCGCCGTTTGAATGCCGTAAATCTCGGGCGAGATATTCGACGATTTCTTCGCAGATTTGTTTGTAGGCCTCACTTTTGAAGACAATCGCAGCGTGGGTGTATACACGCAGCAACAGTGCTTGGTCGTAGAGCATCTTCTCAAAGTGGGGCACCAGCCATTTTTCGTCCACGCTGTATCGCGAAAACCCACCGCCAATATGGTCGTACATTCCACCTGACGCCATCGCGTCCAAACTCGTGGTGACTATGGTCTTGATGCTTTCGTCGGGCTTATCCAGATATTGCCTGATCAGTAAGTCAAGATTCATCGTGCTCGGAAACTTTGGCGCCGTGCCGAACCCACCCCATTGAGAATCGAATGCGTTGGCGAATTGTTCGCATGCGTCAGCGACCAGGTCGAAACTAGGCAACGAAGAATCGGGGGTGATCGCTGCGGTTCTACCCAGAGACTCAATAAGCGCGTGGATGTTGTTTTCGATATCTGCGCGACGATTGCGCCAAGCGTCGTCGATTGCCGTCATCAGTTTCAAAAAAGATGGTTTAGGAAAGTAAGTTCCACCAAAGAATGGTTGACCGTCCGGGCTCATAAAAACCGTCATCGGCCATCCGCCGCGCCCCGACATTGCCTGAACCGCATCCATATATAACGCATCAATGTCGGGTCGTTCTTCGCGATCAACTTTGATGTTCACGAAGAGTCTGTTCATCACTTGTGCAGTTTCGAGATCTTCGAAACATTCGTGAGCCATGACGTGACACCAGTGGCAAGCCGAGTATCCGACTGAGAGCAGAATCGGCACATTTCGAGATTTGGCTTCGGCGAAAGCCTGTGGACCCCAACTAAACCACTCGACCGGGTTGTCCTGATGTTGGCGTAGGTATGGGCTCGTCTCTAATGCAAGGCGGTTTGGCATCTTGGATCGTTCTCCGGCGTTAGTTTTTGGACACGACTTCGACAACGACAGTTCTACCTAATTTTTGGTACGGAGATTTCGCCTTGGCGAAAATCCGAAGTTTGCATGATCCACTTTGAGCCGTGGTCAAAACTTTTTTGATAATTTTGCACGGACCTGAAATAACTCGGGCACTTACAGTGCCTTTCGAGGCGCTCGCCACTAATTCGCTGATCGCGACTTTCATACCAACTTCAAGGGTTGATACTGAAGTCCAGATCGCCGAAACCTTCGGTGTCGTAGTTGAAAAACGCATTTGCGGTATTCCACCGACCGAGATCAAGGTGCCAAATCGCAAAAATGTGTCGATGTCTCGTCGAAGAGGCGTATAGATATTTCTTTGCGCTCGAGAAATGGCGACACAATCAATCGGTATCGTCAGAGTTGCTTCGCCCGGCGAAAGACATCGATACCACTGCAGTCTTTCACTTTCAGGTAGTTGAATGGTGCCACCGACTGACTCTTGACCAACTTGGCCGAGTGACGAGACAGTTGGAAAGACAACTGTGTCAGGGAAGAAACCAAGACCTTTGAAGATTGCATAAGCGTCGATGAGTCCGACACCGAATATTTCATCGCGTCCGGGTATGCCCAGGTCTTTGGCCGTGGCGATGATTACTTCTCGAACTTGTTGGGCCGTAAAATTTGGTCGAGCACTGAACACCAGTGCGGCAACTCCGCTGACGAATGCGGCAGCCATCGAAGTGCCGCTCATATTTATGTAGGGCTCGCTGGCACCCGCACATCTGCGGGAAATATCAACGCTCGCATCGCTACGAATCGTCGAACAGATGTTGATGCCTGGCGCAGAGATGTCGATGTAGGTTCCGCGCTGTGCGAATGACGGTGAGTTCATTGTTTGGTCTACCGCCGTCACGGCAAGAGTCAAATCGTTGCCGGCGGGGTAGGTGACATCGGCTTGTGGGCCTGCATTTCCTGCTGCTGCGACGACGAGGATTCCTTTGCTGGCCGCATATTCAAGTGCAGTTTGCAAACCATTGGTTTGCATTTTGCCACCAAGTGAGAGATTGATTACCTTAACTCCCTGATCAGATGCATATTTGATCGCCAGAGCGAGATCACTTTCAGACCCGTCACCGCGCGAGTCAAGAATCCGAATCGGCAGAATTTGGGCGTTGGGGGCAACTCCGGCGATACCAATGTCGTTGTTGTTTTGTGCGGCGATTATTCCGGCGACATGGGTTCCGTGCCCGATTGTGTCGACATCGTTGGCGCCGTCAGTAACTCGACCCCTGATTATTGATCGTCCAGGCAAAAGATTTTGAGTCAAGTCTGGATTCAATCCAGAGCCAGAATCTATGACTGCCACGATCACGCCAGATCCCGTTGAGTGTGGCCAGACTTCGCTGATGTGTGCGGCTTGCAGACCCCACTGGTCGTCAAATGCCAGATCTTTGCCTTGTTTTCTTATCGGCACGTCGATTGGCACAACGGCAGAAAAATTTTCGACTTGATGACTGACTGTTGACGCCCCGAGCGTGGGCACAACTATCAAAGAGTTGCCGAGAACTGCAATGCAAACAATCCGAACTAGACGTCGAACAACAATTCTGTTTCTCGAATCTTTCAACAACTAAGCACCAGTGGAGTGAAAGCCACCATCAACATGGATTATTTCTCCGGTTGTGGCCGGAAACCAATCGCTGAGCATTGCCACCGTGCTCCGTGCCACCGGAGATGAGTCGTTCACATTCCAGCCCAAGGGAGCGCGACCACTCCAAATATCTTCGAACGCCCCAAATGATGGGATCGACTTTGCCGCCATGGTCCGAATCGGCCCAGCGGCAATCAAGTTGCATCGAATATTTTTTGGCCCTAGCGCCTTGGCCAAATATCGGTTGGTGCTTTCCAGGGCCGATTTGGCAACACCCATCCAGTTGTAGGCAGGCCAGGCAACCGTGTTGTCAAAATCCAAACCAACGATCGAGCCGCCAGATGTCATCAAAGGAACGAAGGCATCTGCCAATGTCTTAAGTGAATAGGCCGAAATCTGCATCGCAACGGAAACATCTTGCCAAGATGCAGCCATAAAGTCGTCGCCCAAACATGCGGCGGGTGCAAAGCCAATCGAGTGCAGCACGCCATCCACACGTTCGACAATTTTCTGCACCTCATTTCGTGCGCTTGTCGTGTGGTCGTCGACCGTCACGTCGAATTCAACTACGTCAACAGGTGTCGAAAGTTTTTTGGCGGTTCGTTGCGTGATTGAAAGTCCGCGTCCGGCGCCCGTCAGCACAATTTTGGCACCCTCTTTTTGGGCCAATTGGGCAACTCCAAAAGCTAACGAAGCTTCGGTCAACACGCCGGTGATGACTATATTTTTTCCACTTAGAATTCCCACGCGTTCAACGGTAGTTGGTCGAAGCAGGTATCGTTGCCAATTATGCGTATCGGCCTTCTAGGCGGAACTGGTCCAGCGGGCAGCGCCTTGGGACTGCGCTTGGCGTCAATTGGCTATGAAATTGTCTTGGGGTCGCGCGATGCGAGTCGCGCACAGTCGGTATGTGACGAATTAATTAAAAAGTGGCCCGAATACAAATTAAAACTTGTTGGCGGTGACAATGACCGAGCGGCAAAGTGCGACTTGGTCGTCATCGCGACACCGTGGGATTCGGCTGCGACAGTTGTCAACGAATACATCAAAGATCTTGCAGGCAAGATAGTCGTGACGATGGCCAACGCACTTGTGCGGGTGGGCAAAGAATTTCAGCCGTTGGTGCCGCCGCGCGGAAGCATCGCGGCGCACGTTCAAGCAGAGATTCCTTTGTCGCGCGTTGTCGCGGCGTTTCAACATTTACCAGCTACCGAACTTGGTCGGCTTGGCCATGAAGTTGACAGCGACGTGCTCATTTGCTCTGATGACCCGACTGCGACCGCGACAATTTGCGAAATAGTCGCTCGAATTCCTGGGTGTCGGCCACTTAATGCCGGCACTCTTTCGAACGCATTGGCGATCGAAGCATTCACTGCGGTTTTGTTGCAACTCAACGTTCGCTACAAGACAAGAGTTGCCCCACGTTTGACCGGCATTCCAGATCGTGGTGATTCAATTTGACGATGAAGTTGTTCGACACGGCAAAAAAGCGTGTCGTTGATTTTCGGTCGGACAAACAAGTTTTGATGTACACGTGTGGCATCACGCCGTACGACGCAACTCACATCGGTCATGCTTTTACTTTTGTAACTTATGACGTCGTTCAACGTCGACTAATTGATTTGGGTCACACCGTCAAATGTGTTCGCAATGTGACGGACATAGATGACCCACTTTTTGCCAAGGCACGCGAGTTGGGTGTCCACTATTTGGATCTGGCGGCGGGTGAAGAGGCCAGGTTCAATGCTGATATGAAGGCGCTGAACGTGCTCGATATCTACAGCGCACCGCGCGCTTCTTCGGCGATTGCAGACATCAGGGGTTTTATCGGGATGGTCTTGGATCGGGGATTCGCATATCAGGCCGGTGAGAGCGTTTATTTTGACGTGACCAGGTTCGATTCGTTTGGCGGTGTTTCTAATTACGACACGCAAACGATGATGGGGTTGGCTGCAGAACGCGGTGGACATGTCGAAGATCCACACAAACGAAATCCGCTGGATTTTGTTTTATGGCAGCCATCGGCGGCAGACGAACCGAGCTGGGAAACGATGTGGGGGCCGGGACGCCCTGGATGGCATATCGAGTGTTCAGCCCTTGCGTTGCGCGAACTTGGGTCGACGATTGACTTGCACGGAGGTGGCACTGATTTGATTTTTCCGCATCACGAGTGTGAGCGCGCGCAGTCTGAGGCGGCAACGGGCGAATTATTTGTCAAACATTGGATGCACGTGGCGATGGTGTTCATGAACGGCAGCAAGATGTCAAAGAGCCTTGGCAATCTTGAATTTGTCGACCGCTTGCGCAAGCAACATGATCCGCGGGCGATTCGTCTGGCATTGATCGCCAATCATTATCGAACTGAATGGGAGTGGAACGCTGCTTCAATGTCGAATGCGCAACAGCGCTTGGCTCTTTGGTCAGGTGCGAATTCTGGCGATGGTAACGCCGGGCTCGAAGACGTTCGAAGCGCGCTTGATGACGACTTGAATACTCCAGCGGCGATAAATGAGATCGATCGCGCGGCGAGGTCGGGTTACAGTGTCATGGCCGCCGCGGGTCTGCTCGGTGTTGACTTGTGAGCGTGAGATTCACTCGACGCCGACAAAAAGTTGGCTATGACCCGACAAAGTATGTCGGGGCAACAAAATTTCAAACTCGTTTCCGTCCATTCTGTAGATTTTTTGCCAAGCGACTGTGGAGGTTCTCGCTCGAAGGCTTCGATCAGATTCCGCAGACCGGCCCAGCCATTCTTTGTGCAAACCACATCAGTTTCTTGGATTCAGTTTTTATGCTCACATATTCTCCACGCAATATGTCGGTAGTCGGTAAGAGTGAGTACATGGATTCATTCAAGACCCGTTGGTTGTTCACCAAGATTGGGATGATCCCGCTCGATCGCACTGGTGGTGACAGTGCAAGTTCGGCAATGCTCGCAGTTGAGGGAGTTCTGGCTCGAGGCGAATTGTTCGGGATATTTCCTGAGGGCACACGAAGCAGAAGCGGAAAACTATATAAAGGTCGTACCGGGGCGGCGCGACTCGCGCTGAAGTTTGGTTGTCCCGTATTTCCGGTTGGCATAACCGGAACGAGTGAAATTATGGCTCCCGATACGGTGATGCCAAAATTTGGCAAGCGTTGCAAAATTCAAATTGGCGCCCCGATCGACACCCAAAAATATTTGTCGCGCGCTGGTGAGCCTGAGGTTTTGCGCGAGCTGACAGACGAGATCATGGTGCGAATTCAGGCACTTACTGGTCAAGAGTATGTCTACGAATATGCGCCAAAGGGCTCGAACCCCAATCGAACCCACATCTAAAACTGTCGCAATCTAGACTGTTGGCGTGACAACTGGTGGCTCAATGATTTTGGTACGCCTGCCGGATGACTCAACAAGAGAGTTATCCGCAGGGTCGACGGGCATAGATCTGGCACAGGCGATTGGCAAAAGACTCGCGCAGGCCGCTGTGGCCACCGTGATCAATGGTGTCGAGTCAGATTTGGGTGTCGCGCTTGTTGACGGAGCGAAAGTTTCAATCATCACTTCGGATTCGGAGGCTGGTCGCCACGTGCTGCGTCATTCGACCGCCCATGTGTTGGCCCAGGCAGTTGTCCAACTTTTCGAAGGAGCGAAGTTTTCAATCGGTCCAGCCATCGAAGATGGTTTTTACTACGACTTCGAGTTACCAAACAACAAAACTTTCAGCGATCAAGACTTGGTGGCGATTCAAGAGCGCATGCAGAAAATCGTTGAAGCCGATCAGCCATTCGTGCGTGCCGAAATGACGACCAAAGAAGCGTTGAAAATATTCAAAGATCAGCCTTACAAGTGCGAGATCATCGAGCGGGTGACGAAAGGCAATGGTGATTTGAGCGACGCCCTCGAAGCAGGCAGCGCCGACGCGGTGAGCGTGTATCGCAACAGTGAAAGTTTCGTCGATCTTTGTCGCGGCCCCCATGTTTCGTCCACTGGGCGACTTGGACACTTCGCATTGATGAAAGTCGCCGGCGCTTATTGGCGAGGCAATGAAAAAGGTCCGATGTTGCAACGCATCTACGGCACCGCATGGGAGTCAAAGTCGGCTTTGGCCGAGCATCTGCATCGACTTGAAGAAGCGGAGAAGCGTGACCACCGTCGACTTGCGGTTGAAATGGATTTACTTTCGTTTCCTCAAGAACTCGGTGGCGGTCTAGCGGTCTGGCATCCCAAGGGCGGCATCATTCGTAAATTGATGGAGGACTACAGCCGAGAACGTCACCAAAACGGTGGTTATAAGTTCGTCTTCACGCCTCACTTGGCCAACGCGCATCTGTTCGAAACTTCGGGACACTTGCAGTTCTATAAAGATGGCATGTATCCACCAATGGAGATGGATAACGGCACTTATTATCCGAAGCCGATGAACTGCCCGATGCATTGCTTGATCTATCGCGATCGTCAGAGAAGTTATCGAGAGTTGCCGTTGCGACTGTTCGAACTTGGCACCGTCTACCGTTACGAACGCGCCGGCACACTGCACGGGTTGTTGCGTATTCGAGGTTTCACACAAGACGACAGCCATATCTTCTGCACCGAGGAGCAAATGGCGGATGAAATTGCATCGCTGCTCGATTTTGTGTTGAGTGTGCTGCGTCGTTTCGGTTTCAGCGAATTTGACTTCAAGTTGAGCACGCGCAACGCAGAAAAGTCGGTGGGTTCAGATGAGATTTGGCAACGCTCGACCGATGCGCTGCAAGAAGCCTTGAATCGCCATGGCTTGCAGTACACGGTCGCCCCTGGTGACGCCGCGTTTTATGGGCCAAAAATCGACATCGATGTTCGTGATGCAATCGGTCGCAAGTGGCAGTTGAGCACGATTCAGTGCGACTTCAATCTGCCCGAACGATTCGGGCTCGAATACATCGCCACCGATAACGCGCGCAAACAACCGATCATGTTGCATCGCGCCCTGTTTGGTTCGATTGAACGTTTCTTTGGTGTGTTGCTCGAACATTATGGCGGCGCATTCCCGACTTGGTTGGCGCCTGTTCAAGTTCGGGTGCTGGCGGTCGCATCGGCACACGATGAGTATGCGACAAAAGTTGTTGAGCAGTTGGTCGCATGTGGTTATCGCGTGGATCAACTTGTTGCCGATGAACAACTGGGCAAACGAATTCGTGCATCGAAGTTAGAGCGCATTCCGTATGTCTTGGTTGTGGGTGATGACGACGTCTCAAATTCGACTGTCGGTGTCAACCCGCGTGGTGGCGACGTTCGACGCGATGTGCCACTGACTGATTTCATCAACCAACTATCCATTGATGTTGGACAGGCAAAAAATGTTTCTTGAACATTTGACGAGCATGTCGTGCTAGAGAGACTGTGGAACGGTTGGCGAGCCGATTATGTCGTGCATGGGCAAGGCGCCCAGCAGAAGTCGGATCAGTCGATCTTTACGCAGATACTGAAAAGCGATTTGACCGACGAACAGAGCTACATCGTTCATCGTGGCGACAAAGTGTTTGCGTTAATGAACGTATTTCCATACACATCGGGGCATCTTTTGGTTCTGCCGTATCGGGAGGTTGCCGAACTCGAAGATTTGACCGAAGTTGAGACTGGTGAACTGTGGTCGACGGTGACGACTGCGGTAAAAGTTTTGAAGTCGGTTTATCAACCCGAAGCGATGAATGTCGGCATAAATCTGGGGGCCGCCGCTGGTGGCAGCATTGCCCAGCACCTGCATGTGCACGTGGTCGGTCGATGGGGTGGCGACACCAATTTTATGGTGACTACCGCCAACACAAAAATTTTGCCAGAGGCTCTGGATGTGAGCGCTGATCGAATTCGAAAAGCATGGAAACTACAAAAATGAAAAGATTGAGCAATGTCTAATTCACCCGATGAAATTCGAGATGAATTGCCGGACGACTTGAACGTCACTGCATTTGTGGGTCCTTATAAATTTCCTGACAACAGCCGCAGAAGAATTCCGGGAATAATTTATTTGGTGATTGCCGCAATTTTGGCACTGCTGTGGTTTTCGCAACGCGACAACGAAACATCTATGGTCAGCGATGGTTTTTTAGGAAGCGCAATTTTTTTGGGACTAGTTGGTCTGTTTTCGCTTTCGGCGTCTTGGCGAATGACGGTTGATGAAAAACTGGCACTGGTTTACGCGACGCGAGCAGTCGGCTTTGCTGTGGGTCACGCATCTGCGCAACAGGTGTGGCGCGGATTTCGTAGTCGTCCAACATGGCGTGTGATGATTTACAGCGCTCAAGAACCGCCGCTTCAGCGCGGGTTGGTTTTGATTGACGCGATTGATGCTCGAGTTATTGAGTGTTTAGTCGAATCAAATCCTGAGAGTTAGGCTGGAGCAATGTTCGATGGCAAGTTTCGCCACCAAGTAGAGCGAGTTGTTCGACCCGTTGGTGAGCAACTTCGCAAAACAAAAATTTCGCCTGACCATTTGACGCTGGTTGGTTTGATCGTTGCCTGCGGTGCGGCAGTGGCAATTGGCATGGGGGCATTGCGCCTCGGCTTGTTGTTGGTTGTTCTCGCGGCCTTGCCCGATTTGTTGGATGGAGCCCTGGCCAAGGCTTCAAACCAAAGCAGTCAGCGTGGAGCATTCTTTGACTCGACGGTTGATCGAGTTACCGATGCCGTGCTACTCGGTGGTGTTGCTTGGTTCCTGGCATATCAGCGAGGTCCTTATGCCTCTGTTTTGGTTTTCGCCGTGATGGCGGTTTCATCCTTGATTTCTTATCAGCGCGCCAAGGCCGAGTCGCTGGGTCTGAATGCCAAGGGTGGGTTAATGGAGCGAGCGGAGAGAATCATCTTGTTGTGTGTCGGTCTGTTGTTCGACGCACTTTTGTTTTGGGCGATGGTTCTGATGCTCGTTCTCGTGACGATGACGGCGGTGCAAAGGTTCTTCAAAGTTTGGAACCAAGCGGCCGTCGCACCTGCAACCGCGGATCGGGTCGCCTTGCGTCAGTCACGCCGTGCTTCACGCCGTGCCAAGCGCGATGATCGACGACTGCGCGTAACTCGACGCCGTCGAGTGCAGTGATTTTTGGCTATCGATTAATTTTGGGGCTTGCGCGCATCGCGCCATCGTTTATATTTTTGGCGATCAATTCGGTCGTCGTGCCGGTTGTTTGTCTCGGTATGCGCAGCCAGCGAGAGATCGTGGGCAGAAATTTGAGTCGGGTCGACCCAACTTTGCGTGGTCGCAGACTCAGGCGAGCAGTGCGCAAAGCCTACGAAAGTTATGCGCGCTATTATCTTGAAACTTTTCGATTGCCCTCGCTCAACAAGAAGCAAATTGATGCAGGCATAAGTGTCGGCGGCTTTGAACACATTCAAAATGGTCTAGAACTCGGTAAAGGCGTGATTTTGGCGTTGCCACACCTGGGTGGATGGGAGTGGTCTGGTCGTTGGTTGATTCATCAAGGCCACGAATTGCATGCGGTAGTTGAAAAACTTGAATCTGAAGAAATGTTTAAGATGTTTCTTGAATTGCGCAAAAGCTACGGCGTTTCCGTTATTCCGTTGGATGAGCATTCTGGTGTTGCGGTTCAAGAAGCACTGGCAAAAAATCAGGTCGTGGCTCTGCTCTGCGACCGAGATTTACAGGGCAACGGTGTCGAAGTCGAATTTTTTGGCGAGCGTACGACCGTGCCCGGAGGCCCAGCTTTTTTTGCAATACGCACTGGTGCAGCGCTGTTGCCGCTTGGCACCTATTTTGCGCGTGGCTTTGATCAACACGAAACAATCGTTCGACCTGCGATCAATGTCCAGCGCACAGGATCTTTGCGCGACGACATGGCTCGAATTTCTCAAGCCTTAATCCAAGAGATTGAATACTTGATTCGTCGGGCGCCAGACCAATGGCATTTGTTTCAGCCGAATTGGCCGAGCGACAAACTGGATAAAAAATAATTAGCTAAACGCGTCAAATAACTGACCAATTGCCTGTGCTTGGCCACCCGAGGTTGACGACATCACGGCAATCGGCAGAACGCCCAATTGTGACCAATTATAAAGACCATCGCGAACGCTGTCGGCGTCGCCTGAAAGAGTGCAGTCATCTAGCCACTGGTTGTCCATCGCAGAGATAATCTCGGCGTTGCGAGTTTCTTTTGCCGACCCGGACAAAATTTTTTCGAATGCATCGATCTGCTCGCCGTAGCCACACGACCGCCAGTAGTTGCGATAGTTGGGCAGAGTGACATAGCCGACCAAAGTTTTGCGATGAATCGCACGGGCGGCTTCGATGTCGTCACTGATCACAGTGGGGACCATGTTGGCAAAAAACATCTCGTTGCGCCGAGATTCGGGAAGCGACGCGAGTTGTGCGGCGATACTTTTGCGGCAGGCATTCGCCCAAATTGCACCACTCGATATCTCGCTGGCCAGCATCAGCATTTTGTGGCGTAGCGCGGCCAAATAGATCGGCGGAAGTTCACCCGAGAATCGCTCTTGGTTTTTCATCGCCTCGAGATAATTCTTGATATCGGCTAGAGGTGTGGCAGTGGTCGCCCCAAGACGATTGATCACCGTTCCGTGGCTCACACCCAAACCGAGCCCGAATCGACCGTTCGAAATTTCGTGGATATGGGCCGCCGTGTTCGCCATTTCGATCGCATGGCTGTAATAAATCGGCTGAATGGATGTCCAGAATTTGATCGAATTCGTGGTGTGAGCCAAAGAAACGCAAAAGCCGATTGTGGCGCCAAGACTCGGACAGGCAATACCGGCGAAATTGAGTTCTTCTGCGCGACGCGCGAGGTCGAGCATCGCGTGTCTGCGTTTTGCTGTTGCGACCATTGATACTGCTGGTCGAAAGCTTTCAGGCGTCGTCACGCAATCAAACTAGTCGCAAAGGTCGTACCGTGTAGGCGGTGAACGATGTGTCCGACAGTCCAAAAGTTTCGACTGGTTCGCAGTTCGGCCCTAGTTACGTGCGCAAAAAAATGCTGCGCATCGGTTTGATTTCTCCTTACAGTTTGACGATCCCTGGAGGAGTTCAGGCTCAGGTGCTCGGTTTGGCGCGTGAGTTGCGCAAGATGGGGCATGAAGCGCGTGTACTTGGACCATGCGACGGTCCGCCACCAGAACCATTTGTGACGCCACTGGGCAACAGTCTGCCGACGGCTGCGAACGGTTCGATCGTGCCACTCGCGCCGGATCCATCTGCCGCGTTGCGCACGATTCGGGCGATCAATGACGAGGCGTTCGATGTTTTGCACCTGCATGAACCGATCGCACCTGGCCCGACAGTGACGGCACTTTTGTTGCGCTTGGCACCGATGGTCGGCACTTTTCACGCGGCTGGCGACATCGCTTGGTACGGCAGGCTGAGCAAAGGCGTGAATTGGATCGCCGATTTTTTGGATGCTCGGATTGCCGTGTCGCCACAGGCACGCGAACTTGCGCATCGATACTTGGGTGGCGAATATCAAATCTTATTCAACGGCATTGAAAATGACTTGTATTTGCGCACTGAAATTGTTCGAGGCAAAAGCAAGTCTGTTTTCTTTTGCGGTCGTTACGAGCCACGCAAAGGTTTGGCGACCTTGCTCGAAGCATTTGAAAAACTCGCCGACGACATTGAACTTTGGGTCGCATCTGACGGCGAAGGCATCGCCGAACTGAAAGCAAAATACGCCGGCGACAAGCGCATTTCGTGGTTGGGTCGCATAACCGATGCTGAAAAGATAGATCGTCTGGCAAAGTGTTCGGTGTTTTGCGCGCCGTCGTTGCATAGCGAGTCATTTGGCATCGTTGTGCTTGAAGCGATGGCTAGTGGGGCGCCAGTCGTGGCGAGCGCGCTCGAAGGTTATAGAAATGTTGCGACACACGATGTTGACGGTTGGCTGGTTGAACCCGGCGATGTGGCAGGACTAGCCGAGGGTTTGGCAAAAATCATCGATGACAAGAAATTGGCAGAGAGACTTCGCCGGGGTGGTTTAGAGCGAGCGAAAGAATTATCGATGCGACGACTCGCCGAAATTTATGTCGAGATCTATCACAAGGTCTTAGAGCGTGAGAGTTTTGATCCGGATCATCATCCAAAAAGTCGTGTTGTGCGAATGTTCGCTGATCGAGTGCTACGTCGACCTGAATACTCGTAGCGTCGCACTAGAATAAATCCACACCCCAAAAGAAAGCAAGAGGTTATATGTCGTTGTCGATTTGGCTCGTCGTAATAGTTGTCGTGCTCGCTGGTTTCGTGGCGTTTTCGTACAACTCGTTGGTGCGCAGACGCAATCAAGTGAAGAATGCGTGGTCGCAGATCGACGTGCAGTTGAAGCGTCGAATCGAGTTGATTCCGAATCTTGTAGAGACGGTCAAGGGTTATGCAGACTTTGAGCAGAAAACTTTGCAACAGGTGATCGCAGCGAGAAATTCTGCGATGTCGGCATCAAGTTCTGTTACCAGTCAAGCTGGAGCAGATAACGCATTGTCGGGTGCATTGCGACAATTATTCGCGTTGTCTGAGTCTTACCCAGACCTGAAGGCCAACGCCAGCTTTTTGAGTCTGCAAGAAGAACTTAGCAACACTGAAAGTCGCATCGCCTATGCACGCCAGTTCTACAACGACGCCGTTTTGTCATATAACAACACGGTGCACTCGTTTCCGAGTGTGATTTTCGCATCGTTGTTCAAATTCGAAGAGAGTGAATTTTTTGAGGCGACTGACGTCGAAAAAATCGCGCCGAAGGTGCAGTTTTAAAACCACCGGTCATCTATGCACGATTTAATCTCCGCCAATAAGCGACGCTCGATATTTCTGATTCTCGGCTTCGTGCTGCTTACGGTCGCAGCCGGCGCAGCAGCCGGTCAAGTTTCTGGTAATCCGTTTTTCGGCACTTCGATCGCCCTGATTATTTCTGCGGTGTTGGCGTTCACCTCTTATTGGAAGTCAGACAAGATTGCGTTGAGGGTCAGTCGTGCCAAACCGGCCGACGAACAGACCTACAAACGGTTGCATAATTTGGTCGAGGGTTTGTGCATCGCTGGTGGTTTGCCCAAGCCGGGCTTGTATGTGATCGACGACCCAGCACCGAATGCTTTCGCCACCGGGCGAAATCCAAAACATGCAGCTATCGCCGTGACGAGCGGTCTACTTGAAAAACTTGATCGAGTCGAACTTGAGGGAGTCTTGGCGCACGAACTTTCACATATTCGCAACTATGACATCTTGGTTTCGACGATCGCCGTGACGCTCGTTGGCACGATTGCGATTTTGACTGACTTGGCGATTCGAATGATGTGGTGGAATGGCGGCCGAGTCAGTCGCTCGTCTGATCGTCGGAACTCGAGTAACCCGCTTGCGCTGATTGGTTTTGCATTGCTGATAATCGCCCCGATTATCGCCCGCATAATGCAAGCCAGTGTGAGTCGTCGCCGCGAATCATTGGCCGATGTCTCAGCCTGTCAGTTGACGCGATATCCGCCTGGTTTGATATCCGCTTTAGAAAAACTTCAAGCAGATAGCACCGTGACGCATTCAGCCAGTATGGCTACGGCCCATATGTGGATTGAGCAGCCTTTGTCGGGGGTGAATGACGCAGGCAAGTTAGGTGGATTTCATAGACTATTTAATACTCATCCACCGCTCTCTGAGCGAATAGCAACCCTAAGGGAGATGTAAAAATGCGCGGTTTTCGAAATAAAGAGTTTTTGGCGTTGTTCGTTGCGGGTGTGATTGTCGCTGGGTGTAGCGGCTCTTCAAGTTCAACCGAGACGAGTGAGTCGTCAGTCGTAGACACGAGTGTTGCCGAAATCACGACGACCACGACGACGATTCCAATTGTTCGGGCACCGTTGACCGGGGCACAGGCGCCTGATGAATCTGTGATTGGACGACCGGCAATGGTCGTCAAGATCGATAATCATCCGAAATCGCGACCGCAGTGGGGTTTGAATCAGGCTGACATCGTGTTCGAAGAAAATGTCGAACAGTTGACCCGTTTCGCCGCAGTGTTTCAATCGCAAGGAAGCGATCCGGTAGGGCCGGTGCGCAGCGGTCGGTTGCAAGACATCGATCTTGTTTCATCTTTGAATGGTCCGTTGTTTGTCTGGAGCGGTGGTAACGCGGGTGTCACTGCAAAGATTCGAAAATCAACTTTGGTCGACCTGAGCCATTCTGTCGCTAACGAAGCCGGCGGTTTTAGACGCGAATCGAGTCGTGTGGCGCCACACAACTTGGTGGCAGATACGACAAAACTTTGGACACTGGCGAAACCCGATGCCAAACCACCCGTGCCACAATTTGAATATCGTGCCGATGATCAGGCCGTGCCGACAGATGCCAAACCTGCTGGTGCGGTAAAAATTTCAATGGATGGCGTGGATGTGATGTGGGAGTGGAGACCCGAGGTTTTGGCGTTCGTGCGTTCGCAAGATGACAGGCCGCACGTCGACATGCAAGATGTTCGGATTAACGCGTCGAATGTCATCGTGTTGTCAGTGACATACGGCAAGTCTGGTTCGAGTCCGGTTGCCAAGACTGTTGGCAGTGGTGAAGTTTGGGTCTATACGGCAGGTGCGTTGATTCAAGGTTCATGGGAACGCACTGATCCGCTGAAGCCGTTTGTGTTTAAAGACACAAAGGGTGCTGTAATCAAACTCACACCTGGTCGTACATGGGTTGAAGTAATTCGGGCAAATTCGGCGGCACATATTCCTGCGGGGATTGATGTCACTAGCGTCGCTTATCCGTAACACAACCCGAGTTCGCGCTCGCTACTATTGAAACAAATAGTTGAAGGGTTGACTCATGGCAAAACGCGAAACTGAAAACCCAGGCAAGTCGGCAACGGGGTCGATGCTCGTCAAACGTGGTCTTGCAGAAATGCTCAAGGGCGGCGTGATCATGGACGTCGTTAATCCTGAGCAGGCCAAGATCGCCGAAGACGCGGGTGCGTGCGCAGTGATGGCCCTTGAGCGAGTGCCAGCAGACATTCGTCGAGACGGTGGCGTAGCGCGAATGAGCGACCCAGAGATGATCACCGGCATTCAGGCCGTTTGTTCAATACCAGTTATGGCCAAAGCGCGAATCGGACATTTTGTTGAAGCACAAGTTCTTGAATCGCTCGGTGTCGACTTTATTGATGAGAGTGAAGTTTTGACACCGGCAGATGAGGCCCACCACATCGACAAGTTGAAGTTCACCATACCGTTCGTGTGCGGCGCGACAAATCTTGGTGAGGCATTGCGTCGCATCAGCGAAGGCGCGGCTTTGATTCGTTCTAAGGGAGAAGCCGGAACCGGCAACATTGTCGAAGCAGTACGCCATCTTCGTTCGATCATCGGTGACATTCGAAAAATTACACAAGCCGACTCGGCAGAACTTTTTGAATGGGCCAAGCGACTGCAGGCGCCATTGCCATTGGTGCAAGAGATTGCCGAGACAGGATGGTTGCAAGTGCCGTTATTTTGTGCTGGCGGTATCGCCACGCCAAGCGACGCGGCATTGGCAATGCAACTTGGGGCACAGGCAGTTTTCGTCGGCTCAGGCATTTTCAAGAGTGATGATCCCGCGCCGCGAGCCAAGGCGATCGTCGAAGCGACAACGCACTTTCGAGACCCCGAGATCATCGCCAAAGTGAGTCGAAATCTTGGCGGGCCAATGACCGGAATCGGCATGGACAAAATCGAACAACGTTATGCAGAGCGTGGCTGGTGAGCGATTCGAGGCCTCCGGGTTATGCGAGTTTCACAAAATAGTGCAAAAAAAGTTGTCGGAGTCCTAGCACTTCAGGGTGCATTTGATAGTCACGAGCGAATGCTTAGTGAACTTGATGTTGCGACGCAAGAAGTCAGAACCCCACAAGATTTGTCGGTCGTAGATGCGCTGATCATGCCTGGCGGTGAGTCAACGACGATGTCCCAGTTGCTTGAGTCGTCAGAGTTGTATGAGCCAATAAAAAAAATGATTCACGAAGGCATGCCAGTTTTTGGCACGTGTGCAGGGATGATCCTTCTGGCCAAAAGGATCTTCGATGGACGCGATGATCAAGTTTCATTCAATGCGATCGATATCGAGGTGCAACGCAATGCCTATGGTCGCCAAGTCGACAGTTTCGAAGCCGAGATCCAAGTCGAACGACTTGATGGTGCGTTTCACGCCGTGTTTATTCGCGCGCCGCGAATCGTCAACTTGTCTCCGGACGTCGAGGTTTTGGCGAAGTTCGGTTCGGACGTAGTTTTGGCCAGACAAAAGAATGTCTTGGTTGCCGCGTTTCACCCGGAACTTTCAGATGATAAGCGAGTTCATGAGATGTTTGTAAAGGAGATTTAGCGATGTCAGGTCACTCTAAATGGGCAACCATCAAGCACAAGAAAGCCGCAATTGACAAAGTTCGCGGCAAAACTTTTGCCAAGCTTTCACGATTGCTAGAAGTCGCCGCTCGCGAAGGCGGAGGAGATGTTTCGATAAATGCTGCGCTGCGCACAGTGGTGTCAAAAGCAAAAGCGGCACAAATGACAAACGAAGCGATTGATCGGGCAATTAAGCGAGGCATGGGAGAAACCGACGGCAAAGTTTACGAATCGGTGACTTACGAGGCGTATGCCCCGGGTGGTGTGGCAATGTTGATCGATATTCTTACTGACAATCGCAACAGGACAGCCGCCGACGTACGAATAATTTTTTCAAAGCAAGGCGGATCAATGGCTGCACCCGGCTCGGTCGGCTGGCAGTTTTCACGCAAAGGCGTGATTCTCGTCGCAAAGTCAGCCAGTGAAGAAGAGTTGATGACGATCGGTCTTGATCATGGACTAGAAGACATCACTGCCGACGAAGAAATGTGGCACATCACCAGCGAACCCAGTCAGGTCTACGAATTGAAAGCGGCGTATGAGGCGTCCAAAATTTCTGTGAGTTCAGCGACGACAACGATGCTCTCGTCGAATACCGTGGCAGTAACTGACCCCGCCGATGCGAAGGCGATCTTGAAAATTATGCATGAACTCGACGACAATGACGATGTTCAAGATGTCTATGCTAATTTTGATATTTCTGAGACTCTGATGCAGGAAGTTGGTTAGCTCATGGCATCTTCGCGAACACTTGAAGTCGGGGATGTTGCACCTGACTTCACGTTGCCTGGCACATCCAAGCAGAACTATTCATTGTCACAATTTCGTGGCCAGACAGTCGTCTTGGTTTTTTACCCGGGCGACGCAACCATGGTCTGCACCAAGCAGTTGTGCTCTTATAACCAAGAGTTGCAACAGTTCAAAAAAGTTAACGCCCAGATTCTGGCGATATCCGCACAAGACATGGCCAGCCATGAGGATTTCAGCGCCGCGCAAGGGTTCGGGTTTCCGTTACTTTCCGATACCGACAAGACGGTGGCCAATCTCTATTCGGTTGTTGGATTGCTGGGGTTACCACGACGAAGCGTTTTCGTAATCGATGCCGATGGTGTCATTAAATACGTCCATCGGGCCCTTTTGGGTTTGACCTTTCGACCTGTCAGCGAACTTATCGAGGCAGTCGCCACTGCCTAGACAGGCACATACTAAGATGAACATATGTTCGCCCCACGTCAAAACAGTGTTCTTGGGATTGACCCTGGTTTGACTAGGTGCGGTTACGCGGTGTTGCAACAAATCGGTGGCACCGAAATTTCGCTGACTGCCTTGGGGGTGCTGCGTACCAGTCCCGGGAAAGATCTGTCGAATCGTCTGGCCGAGATAGCAACCGAAATTGACGCATTGCTTGACGAGTATCAACCATCTGTGGTCGCCGTTGAGCGAATATTTTTTCAAGCCAATGTGCGCACGGCGATGAGCGTCGGACAAGTCAGCGGACTCGTGTTGAGCGCTGCAGCGCGTCGTGGTCTCGAAGTCGTGCAGTATTCGCCGAATCAAGTAAAACTCGCGATAACCGGGTGGGGTGGCGCCGACAAAGCTCAAGTACAAAAGATGGTCAAGCAACGCCTCAAGTTGAATTCAATTCCTAAACCTGCCGACGCCGCCGACGCTGCAGCAATCGCGTTGTGTCACATTGCCACTAGTCCATTGGCGGCGAAGATCGCTCAGTCAATTGGGGGCAAAAAATGATCGGATCATTGCGCGGGGTGGTGCTCGAGCGCACGAGCGACTCCACCGTTCTGATCGAAGTGAGTGGTCTTGGCTATCTAGTGCATGTCACTCCGCGCACACTGGGTGAACTTGAACCGACATCCAAAGCGTTTTTATACGTGCATCACCATGTTCGTGAAGATGCGCAAACTCTTTACGGTTTTTTGGACCGAGACGAAAGAAGATGCTTCGAGGTGCTGATCGCAACTCACGGGGTTGGGCCAACCATGGCGATGGCGGTCTTGGCCACACATTTACCCCGAGCGCTGGTTGATATCGTCGCCGGCTCCGACATTGCAGCTTTGACGCTCGTCTCGGGTGTCGGCAAAAAAACTGCAGAGCGATTGTTGATCGAATTGAAGAATCGATTGAATCTGAACATTCTCGAATCCTCGAACAATCTGGGTGGTTCGTCGAGTGTTGGGGACGTGCGTGACGCACTTGCCGGCTTGGGTTATTCGGCCGAAGAGATTCGTGATGCATTGCGAGAGTTGAGCGTGAGCAATGATTCAGAAGTAATGTTGCGCGAAGCGCTCAATCTGTTGGGGGTACGCCGTGCGTGAAGAATTTACCGACCCTGCGATTACTACAGACCCCACGGATCTCGACGATATTGGTTTGCGTCCTAAGTCGCTCGCTGATTTTGTCGGACAACGCGAATTGAAAGAGCATCTCGGCATAGTTTTAGAAGCCGCACGCAAGCGAGAGCAATCGGCGGATCACATTTTGTTGGCTGGTCCACCTGGCTTGGGCAAAACGACGATGGCCGGCATCGTGGCCAGCGAGATGTCGGCAAAAATTCACATTACGTCAGGCCCTGCCCTCGAACGCGCTGGTGATTTGGCGGCGATTTTGACCAAACTAGACACGAACGATGTGTTGTTCATCGACGAGATTCATCGCTTGTCCAGGCAGGTCGAAGAAATTTTGTATCCGGCGATGGAAGACTTTCAAATTGACATCGTCGTCGGCAAGGGGCCCTCGGCGTCTTCGATTCGTTTGACGTTGCCCAGATTCACCCTGATTGGGGCAACCACTCGCACGGGCATGATCACCGGTCCGTTGCGAGATCGATTCGGATTGGTTGCCAGACTCGACTTTTATGAAGTGGATGAACTTGAAAAAATTGTTTTGCGGACGGCTCGAATTTTGAAAGTTCCAATCGACAAGGATGGTTCACATGAAATCGCTAGACGCTCACGCGGCACCCCAAGAATTGCCAACCGGTTATTGCGTCGAGTTCGTGATCACGCCGAGGTTCGTGGTGATGGTCAGGTCACGCAAGCCAGCGCACGTCAAGCACTTGAAGTTTTCGGCGTCGACGAATTAGGTCTGGACAAAGTTGACCGAGCGATCTTGTCGGCCCTGTGCCGTCAATTTGCTGGTGGGCCAGTCGGGCTTTCGACGTTGGCCATTTCTGTCAGCGAGCAGACCGAGACGATCGAAGATGTTTACGAGCCGTTTTTGATTCAGCAGGGTTTGTTGGTGCGCACGCCGCGCGGCAGGGTGGCGATGCCATTGGCATGGCAGCATCTTGGGCAAACGCCGCCCGAAACGGCTCCTGAATTATTTTAAGATCAGTGTCTCGTGCGCATTGAAGACTTTGATTACGACTTACCAAGCGAACTAATCGCGCAAACACCCATTGAACCGAGGGATGCAGCACGACTGTTGGTCGACCAAGGTGTAAATGGCACGTTGCATCGGCAAATAAAAAATCTGAACGAGTTTTGTCAGCCTGGCGACGTGATTGTCGTCAATGACACAAAAGTTATGCCAGCGCGTCTGCGGCTGAGGCGAAAGTCGGGTGGTTCGGCAGAAGTATTGTTGCTCGAGCAAAACAAGACCGCCCCGTCTTCTTGGGAAGCGCTGGTTCGACCTGCCAAGCGGCTAAAACTTGGCGAGACGCTTTTCGCCAACGACAATTCTGAAATTGTGCGAATTGGCGCGCGCACTGACGCGGGCGACACATTTGAGGTAGAACTTTCGGGTCAAACGCAATCTGAAATTGAAGAATTGCTGTTGCGATACGGCGAGATGCCGTTGCCCCCATATATAACCGAGCGTCTTGAGCAGCCAGAGCGCTATCAAACGGTTTATGCCAATAGACCAACCTCGGCGGCCGCTCCGACGGCTGGTTTGCATTTCACGCCAAAACTTCTTGATGAGTTAGGACAACTCGGCGTCAAAGTGTTACGCGTCGAATTGACCGTGGGTTTAGATACTTTCGCTCCAGTCACAGAGGCGAACCCGCTGGATCATCCGATGCACAGCGAGCATTACCGAGTGAGTCAAGACACGCTCGACGAGTGCAAGAACGCAAATCGTGTCATTGCGGTTGGTACGACAGCAACTCGCGCTCTCGAGTCGGCGGCAACCAGTGGCTTGTTGACAGGTCGGACAAAGATGTTCATTTCGCGCGGTTATGAATTTAAAGTCGTGGACATGTTGTTGACTAACTTTCACATGCCGCGAACCACGCTGTTGATGATGATTGAAGCATTCGTCGGCCCACGGTGGCGAGAGATCTACGCCACGGCGATTGCCGAGCGTTATCGGATGCTCTCATTTGGTGACGCGATGCTATTGGATCGTCATCTATAGCGCTCGCCAAATTCGTAACCAAGATTTAGGTACGGTGTAATTAAATGTTTGCCGTTAAATTTCGCGAAATTGCACGCGATCAATCTGCTCGAGCAGGCGTGGCCACTACTCACCGTGGAGACTACGAGACTCCGTGCTTCATGCCAGTTGGCACCAGGGGTGCGATTCGACATTTGAGTGCCCAAGATTATGAACAACTGGGTGCACGAATTGTGCTCGGTAATACATATCACTTGATGTTGCGACCCGGTGCGCAAGTAGTTGCTGACTTTGGTGGACTCGGAGCATTTTCGGGATGGAAGGGTTTGACTCTTACAGACTCCGGTGGCTTTCAAGTTTTTTCGTTGAATCCAGATGTTGACGACGATGGTGTTTCATTTCGCTCGACCTATGACGGTTCGTTGCATCGCTTCACGCCAGAATCGGCTGTCCAGACTCAACAACTAATTGGTGCCGATATTCAGATGGTCTTGGATGTTTGTGCGGCATTGCCTTCGACCGATGATGTAATCAAATTGGCCCTAAAACGAACTTCAAGTTGGGCCAAGCGTGCGAAGGCAACGCATACTCGTGACGACCAAAGTTTGTTCGGCATCGTGCAGGGTGGCATCGACCCTGATCTTCGCCGAGAGAGTGCCAAGATCACCGTTGATTTAGATTTTGACGGCTACGGAATTGGCGGACTTTCGGTAGGCGAGACTCGTGAAGAAATGTTGGTTGCACTGACTGCGGCGATCGAACACCTGCCACAAGACCGTCCGCGATATTTAATGGGTGTCGGCGACCCGGCGTCATTGGTTGAGGCTGTGAATTTGGGCGTCGATCAGTTCGATTGCGTGATGCAAACTCGTATCGGAAGACACGGAACCGCGCTTACTTCGAGTGGAAAACTGAACATCACGCGTGCAGAGTTTTCGACCAGTCAAGATCCGATTGATATGCGGTGCAATTGCTCGGTGTGCCAACGGCATACGAGGGGCTACATTCGACATCTTTTTCAGGTCAATGAACCCACCGCAGCGCGGCTCGTTTCGATACATAACATCGCATTTACTTTGAACCTGATGCAACAAATGCGCGACGCCATCGCCAAGGGTGAGTTCGCCAGTCTGAGAAAGTCTTTATTGGCTGTCTGGGCAGACACTGCTGACGAGAAGTTGTAACCCCTAGACTTGCCTGCTATGTCTTTAACTATTAATTCGATGTTTTCAGGTACTTTTTCAAACCTTGTTAGCGCCGCAGCCGAAACGCCTTCCTCGAATCCGATCCTGGGGTTTCTGCCACTGGTATTGATTTTTGCAGCAATGTATTTTTTGTTGTTGCGCCCGCAACGCAAGCGTCAAAAAGAAACTGCAAACTTACAAAAGAGCGTTGCCGTAGACGATGAAGTAGTGCTCAACTCGGGTATCTATGGCTGGATTTCCGCAATTGAAGATGACTTCTTGTGGATAGAAATTGCCGAAAAAGTTGAAATTCGTGTATCCAAGGGTTCGGTCGCTAGAAAAATTTCTGCCCAGCAAAAGCCTGAACAGTAATTTTGCGGAAGTCATCTAAATAGAGATTGTTTGACCGTAGATGAATAGACGTCGACAAATCATTTCGTTGTCACTGTTGATACTGGTCGTCGCGTCTGGTTTGATCGCAAATTTGGTTGCTGGCAACACCCCAGCTCTGGGTCTTGACTTGCAGGGTGGGGCGTCGGTTACTTTGCAACCCGATGGCGAATTTGACCAGGCTGGTTTGGATGTTGCGGTAGAAATTATTCGCGCGCGAGTCGACTCAATTGGCGTAGCCGAGCCAGAAATTATCTTGCAAGGCAGTACGGTCATCGTCAACTTGCCCGGCGTAAAAGACCAGCAGCAGGCGCTCGACATAATCGGTCGCACGGGCGAACTTTTGCTGCGGCCAGTGTTGCAAACTGGCATTCTCAATGAAAATCCTGACACAACGGTGGCGACGAATTCGACGACCGTGCCTGAGCAGACTTCTGATTCGGTCGAAGATGGTGCAGGCATGGTCTCGGGTGGCCCGGGTGCTTCGAAAATTTTTTCCACTGCAACGACCGTGCCTGATCCGGCGACCAGTTCAACTCAAGTAGCAACGACCGACACTTCGGTTGGGGTTTCGACTGATACGCCACAAGATGCCACACCAACTCTCGGACTTGGCGAAGATCCGAATGATCCAACACAAACTGTCTTGCTGCTCGATAAGCAAGGCGTTGCCTATGTTGTCGGTCCAGCCGGCGCGTCCGGAAAAGTTTTCAAAAATGACGCAAGAGCCGATGTCGAAACAGGTCAGTGGGCAGTGGTCGTTGGTCTGCGTAGTGGCCCAGATGGCGATCAACTATGGAACAAACTCGCCGCAGCGTGCTTTAACAGAACTGCCGAGTGTCCGACGGGGCAGTTGGCAATGGTTCTGGACGGTGTAGTAATTTCTGCGCCGAGTGTCAATGAACCAGAGTTCACGGGTGGAACAGTGCAGATCACAGGCTCATTCACAGCCGACGAAGCACGCGAGTTGGCAAAGATTCTTGAGTTTGGCGCCGTACCTGTTCGCTTTGGTGTCTCGCAAGCGCAAACTGTTTCGGCAACCTTGGGTTCTGATTCGATGCGCGCGGCATTGATCTCGGGTTTGGTTGGTATCTTGCTCGTAGTCCTGCTGTTGTTGGCGTATTACCGCTGGATGGCGGTGTTCGTGCTGGCAGGCATGAGCGTCTCGATCGCCTTCTTATGGAGTTTGGTTTCCTTGTTGTCGCGCACCAACGGACTGGCGCTCTCGCTGTCGGGTATTGCTGGCGTCATCGTTTCGATCGGCATCGCAGTCGACTCGTACATAGTATTTTTCGAGCGAATTAAAGATGAAATTCGATTGGGTAAGACTTTAAAAAATTCGGCGCTGCGCAGTTTCGAGTCGGCATGGCGCACCATCGTGGCCGCAGATACTGTCTCGTTTATTGCGGCGATCGTTTTGTGGTATCTCACGGTTGGCTCGGTGCGGGGTTTCGCGTTCTTCCTCGGTATTTCGGCCTTGACGGATATTCTCGTGACCTATTTCTTTACTCGTAACGCCGTGCTGCTGTTCGCGCGCTCAAAGCGTGCGCAAGGTCGCAAGGTTCTTGGTGTTCAAACTGTCAAGCCTGAGGTGATGTGATGAAAAAATTCTTTGCAGGGTTTGGTCTTGTTTATCGGGGAGAGACGACTTTTAACTTCATCGGCAAACGAGTGATTGGCTTCACGGTCTCGCTGGTGGTTGTGTTGGCAGGTGCGATCTCACTGTTGGTTCAGGGGCTCGAACTTGGCATTGACTTTCGGGGTGGGGTGGCCTGGGAAGTGCCAGCAGGATCGATTACCGATCAAGACGCCCGTGAAGTTCTTGACGCCAACAACATCGAGTCGGCAAACGCCAAAATTCAGTTTTTGACGGGTAGCGAATCACAAGTGATGCGAGTACAGGTCGGTGATCAACCCGAAGATGTTCGCTTGGCAACACAGAAGTCGTTCGCCGAACTGGCAAAAGTCGAAGTGCAAGAGGTGAGCGTGGCCTCAGTTAGTTCTTCCTGGGGACGCAGCATCACCGAAAAGGCAATTCGAGCATTGCTCGTGTTTTTCGTCGTCGTATCTCTCTATATTTCGTGGCGACTCGAATGGAAGATGGCAATCACAGCGTTTGTCGCGATGGTGCACGACGTGCTGCTCAGCGTGGGTGTCTACTCGCTCTTTGGTTTCGAAGTCACACCTGCAACGGTCGTCGCTTTTTTGACGATCTTGGGATACTCGCTTTACGACACGGTTGTGGTGTTTGATCGGGTTCAAGAAAATGCGCAAAAGTTCGCGACTTCGCGCCAGTCCTTTACCAATGTCGCCAACGTCTCGACCAATGAAGTACTTGCAAGATCACTTATCACGACACTTTCGTCGGCATTGCCAGTGGTGTCGCTGTTGGTAGTCGGCTCAATGGTGCTTGGCGCCAAGAGTCTCGAAGAATTCGCGGTGGCACTGTTGGTCGGCATGTTCGCCGGTACGTATTCGTCGATTTTCGTGGCGGTGCCCCTCTTGGATTTGCTCAAGCGCAACGAAGTTAAGTACAAGCCGTTCAAGGGACAACTCGCGACCGGTGCAGCAATGGCCGAACTCATGGGTTCGGGTGCAATCATAAAACGGGCGAGCGGTGCTGTGACTTCTGGCGACGAATCAGTTCAAAGTGCTCAAGACACGGCCAGCGAAGTTGCACAGCGAGCGACATCGGTGCTTACGCATCCACCGCGACCACGCAAAAAACGCCGTTAGCACTACGCTTTAATTGTGGCCACCTCATCAAGGGTGCTGCCGTGGCGGCGCCAAAGTGCAACGATTGCCGAAGAGCTATCGCCGCTGTTGAGCGCCTACAAGTCGCGTCATCCGAAAGGGTCGGTGTCGCTGATCAATGCGGCTTACGAAATGGCGCGTTCGGCGCACGCAAATCAAAATCGATCCAGTGGCGAACTTTACATCAATCATCCGATTGCTGTCGCACGAATAGTCGCCGATATTGGTCTAGACGAAGTTTCTATAGTGGCTGCACTTCTACATGACGCAGTAGAAGATACAGAGATCACGATCGCCGATGTTGAAAGCAATTTTGGCAGTGAAGTCTCGGCGCTTGTTGATGGCGTCACGAAACTTGAAAGATTGCAGTTTGACTCAAAAGAAGCGCAGCAGGCCGCGACGATGCGCAAGATGCTCGTGGCGATGGCACGTGACTTGCGAGTATTGATGATCAAACTTGCCGATCGGTTGCACAACATGCGCACCATCGCCGCGGTTTCGCATGAAAAGCAACAAAGAGTTGCCCAAGAAACCCTGGACATTTATGCACCGTTGGCGCACCGCCTTGGAATGCAGGAAATCAAACAGCAACTCGAAGATCTGGCGTTCGCTGCTTTGTATCCAAAGCGTTATGCAGAACTTGACCATCTTGTCGCCATGCGCGCACCCGAACGCAATGTTTATTTGGCGAAGAGCATTGGTCAAGTGCAGCAATGGCTTGAAGAAGTCAAGATCAAAGCCGAGTTGACGGCTCGCGGTAAGCATTTATGGAGCATCTACGAAAAGATGGTACAAAAAAGTCGCGAGTTCGACGATATTTACGACCTGCTGGCGATTCGTATCGTGGTTGAGTCAGAAAAAGATTGCTACGCGGTGCTCGGCGCAATTCACGGGCACTGGAAACCGATTGTTGGAAGATTCAAAGATTACATCGCCATGCCGAAGTTCAATTTGTATCAGTCCTTGCATACGACGGTCGTTGGCCCAGGTGGCAAACCGATTGAAGTTCAGATTCGCACACGAGAGATGCACCAGCGTGCAGAGTGGGGTGTGGCATCGCACTGGGCATATAAGGACACGGCGATACAAGGTGACATTGATTGGTTGAATCGGATAATTGATTGGCAAGGTGAAGTGTCTGACCCGAGTCAGTTCTTGGAGATTCTTAAAACTGATTTGGATCAAGACGAGTTGTTCTTGTTCACACCTAAAGGTCGAGTAATAACCTTGCCGGCGTTGTCGACGCCAGTCGACTTCGCCTATGCAGTACACACCGAAGTTGGTCACAGTTGCATGGGCGCAAGGGTCAATGGTCGATTGGTGCCGCTCGACTACAAACTCGCTTCAGGTGATACATGCGAAGTTTTGGTTTCACAAGGCGAAACAAATGAGCCATCCCAGGATTGGCTTGAGTTCGTAGTTTCCCCCAAGGCTAGAAGCAAGATCAAACAATGGCTCACGCGTGAGCGTCTTGAAGACCTGGTTGAAAACGGACGAGACGAACTCGTCGAACGCCTTCGGCAGGCAGGTTTGCCCGCACAAAAGATTATTTCATCCCAAGTTTTGTTGGACGAAATCACCACTTTGAACTTCGCCGATACGAGCGAATTTTTTGCCGCGATCGGAGATCAGCGTATTGACGCCGTGGCGATTGTTGAAGGACTGTCGAAACGAATGCGGGACGGTGTTCAGCCGGATCAACTTTCAATGTCATCAGTCGGTGCGACTGGCGTTGCATCTCCGCAGAAAAATGGCGTACATATAGAAGGAATGCCGGACGTACTCGTTCGGCTATCGCGCTGCTGCACGCCGGTTCCACCCGATGAAGTGATGGGTTTTGTCACCAAAGGTCGTGGCGTCACGGTACATCGGACCGATTGCGCCAATGCTGCCGCGCTTGTATCCCAAGATGCCGCGCGTGTTGTTGATGTCGACTGGTCTCGTGAGAGTTCGGACACGATGTTCGTCGCCGCGGTCGAAGTGAAAGCGCTTGACCGTTCGCGTTTGTTGCGAGATGTTGCCAACGCGCTATCGGATGAGCACGTGAATATAGTTTCATGCGCGACGCATACTGGCGTAGATCGGGTTGCGCGAATGCGGTTTGAATTTGAGTTCGCCGACCCGGGTCATTTGCAGTCGGTGCTTCGGATGATCAAGCGAATTGAAGGGGTTTACGACGTCAGTCGAGTCTTGCCAGGTGTCGCCCAAGATGTTGTCGACGGCGATGACATTGACCATCCGTCGGCATCTAGATGATGATTCGTCTGCGTCGTCAAAGCGTCTAGCCTTCACGCGTGCCCGAATTTAAGACTTCTCCCGGTACCCGCGACATTCTGGCGCCACATTCTGGGCGCTGGCGTGCTTTTCAAGACGTTTTTGCCCACACCGTCGAGGCCGCAGGTTATAGCTACATAATTCCGCCGATGTTCGAAGACCTGGATGTATTTTTGCGTTTGGGCGAGACGACCGAAGTGGTTACAAAAGAGATGTACGACTTTCACGACAAGGGTGGTCGGCATGTTGCACTGCGACCCGAGCAAACAGCAGGCGTTTGCCGGGCTTATGTCGAGCATCGACCGATCACGCCGTGGAAAGTTTGGTATGCCGGCCCAAATTTTCGCTACGAAAAACCCCAGCAGGGTAGGTATCGACAGTTTGATCAAGTCGGGGTGGAAGCCCTCGGCGCTGATGACCCGCTGTTGGATGCCGAGGTGATTGCCCTGGCGGCAAAATTTTATGCTGAGCTTGGTCTTAAAAAAGTGCATCTATCGATGAACACTCTCGGGGATGCGGGAGACCGAGAACGCTATTCGCAGATACTGCTCAAATATTTTTCTGCCCATGAAAAAGATCTCACGAGCGATAGTCGTGCAACTTTGGCGCGCAACCCGTTGCGTGTGCTCGACTCAAAACGTGAACCGGATCAAAAAGTTATTGCTGGAGCACCCGCGATTCGCGAGTCGATTAGTGAAAGCGCCAATCAACACTTTGACGCCGTATTGCGCGCACTTGATGCACTGAATATTTCTTATGAGATAAACAATCGACTCGTGCGCGGGCTTGATTATTATCGTCGCACGACATTTGAATTCACCTCGCTAGCACTCGATGCAGCACATACGGCGATTGGTGGAGGTGGGCGCTACGACGGGCTCGTTGAAGCACTTGGCGGGAAGGCAACACCTGGCATCGGTTTTGCCCTCGGACTGGACCGCACCCTTTTGGCCTGTGATGCCGAAAACACATTCGCCGCACCAACAACTGCAGTGCAGATTTTTGTGGTCGACACGGTAGATGGTCGCCATGCGCACGAACTGTGTCATTTGTTGCGCCAGAACGGTGTTAGTGCCGATCGTGCATACGATTTGCGCAGTATCAAAGCCCAAATGAAGTCGGCAGATCGCAGCGCTGCAAGCGTCGCCTTGATAATCGGGTCTGATGAAGTACAAAATTCGACAATAATGTTGCGCAAGATGGGCTCTGGGGAGCAATACTCAATTGCCCGCAAAGATGTGATCGGCGAAGTTTTGAAAGCACTGAATGTCAAATGAAAGCGCAGTATTAGTTAATGACGGCAAAAAATAACAGCACCGCACTTCGCACCCATCTCTGTGGTGAGATGCACGCCGAGAAAATTGGTCAGAAGGTCACACTCTGTGGATGGGTGGGTCGTCGGCGCGAACACGGTGAGCATCTGGCGTTCTTGGATTTGCGCGACTACAGCGGCATTGTTCAATGTGTCGTAGACAACTCTGTTGATGTGCGAAGTGAATGGGTGATCAGGGTGACGGGCACAGTGCAGGCGCGACCTACGGGCACCGTCAACGAGAATATTCCAACGGGCAAAGTTGAACTTGTTGATTGCAAAATCGAGGTTTTGAACAATGCCGAGCCGCCGCCGTTTCCAATTGATCAACGTGGTGATGATGTCGACGAAAATGTGCGCCTGAAGTATCGATACTTGGACATTCGGCGTGAACGAATGCAGAAGAACTTGCGCCTGCGGGCCGCGGTCAACTCGGCGATTCGTAAATCGATGGAGTCGCAAGGATTTACCGAGATTGAAACGCCGCTTTTGATGCCCAGCACTCCCGAAGGTGCCCGCGAGTTTTTGGTGCCCTCACGCAACGAACCCGGTTCGTTCTATGCGTTGCCGCAATCACCGCAACTCTGGAAACAGTTGTTGATGGTCGCAGGCATCGACCGTTATTACCAAATTGCAAAGTGTTTGCGCGATGAAGACTTGCGTGCCGACAGACAATACGAATTCATGCAACTCGATGCCGAAATGAGTTTCGTCAACAAAGACGATGTCATGACGATGATTTCGACGGCCGTGATTGCCGCGGCGAAAGCCGCCACTGGCTCAGAACCGCCGCCAATCGAACGCATGACTTGGCACGAGGCGATGAACGATTATGGCATCGACAAGCCTGACCTGCGTTTTGCAATGAAACTCGTCGAGTTGACCAAAGTCTTTGCGTCGACCGAGTTCAAGGCTTTTGCATCGGCTGAGTCGATCAAGGCGATCTGCGTGCGCGGCGCCGATTATCCGCTTCAGGCAGCAAGCGGCCGCAACAAACTTGATGCATTGACCGAGCGCGCCAAGAAACTTGGGGCGAAGGGCCTCGTTTGGATCAAAGTTGCTGATGGTTCGGTGCTTGAATCGCCTGTCGCCAAGTTTTTGTCGGCGAAAGAGCAGGCTGATTTGATCGCTCAAACCAAGGCCACTGTCGGAGATTTGATACTGATTGTTGCTGATCAATGGGCGACAACGTGTTCGGTGCTCGGGCAGTTGCGCAACGATCTCGGCCGTCCGCCGGTGCATGAGGGCCCCTATAGATATGTATGGATCGTCGACTTTCCGATGTTCGTCGGTATCAACCCGACCACCAACAAGCCTCAGCCTGGACATCATCCGTTTTGTCACCCGCACCAAGAAGATGTTGATCGTCTAGAAACCGAACCGCTCTCGGTGCGTGCACTGGCTTATGACTTGGTCTTGAACGGCTGGGAACTTGGTTCAGGCTCGATTCGGATTCACGAGCCAGAGTTGCAGCGCCGTGTCTTTCGACAATTGGGCATATCAGACGAAGATGCCGACGCACGCTTTGGTTTCTTTTTGCAACCATTTAAATATGGTGCTCCGCCACATGGCGGGTTTGCGTTTGGTATCGACCGTCTCGTGGCGATATTGGCTGGCGAAGACAATATTCGCGAAGTGATTGCGTTTCCAAAAACTCAGTCAGGTTCTGATCCGATGACCAATGCCCCGACGACGGTCGATGCGGCGCAACTTAAAGAACTGGGCATCAGGCTGTTGCCACCAGCTATCAAATGAAAAATGATTTGTTCAGTGCCGCGGCGGCTGAACGACTCAAAGCGCAAGCACCGCTCGCAGCCCGTTTGCGACCGAGGTCGCTCGATGAAGTAGTCGGCCAACAACATCTCGTCGCGAAGCAATCGCCGTTGCGACTTTTGATCGAGCAAGACCGACTTTCTTCGGTAATTTTTTGGGGACCACCAGGTACCGGCAAGACGACCCTTGCCGAAGTCGTGGCGTTGACCACTAATCGTCACTTCGAACGACTCTCGGCAGTAAGCGCAGGGGTGAAAGATGTTCGTGAAGCCATTGAATTGGCCGCCGAAAGACTCGGGCAGTTTGGTCGGGGCACGATCGTGTTCATCGATGAAATACATCGGTTCTCAACTTCGCAGCAAGATGCACTGTTGCCGTCGGTCGAGTCCGGAGTGATCACGTTGATTGGGGCGACGACAGAGAATCCATATTTCGAATTGAACGCACCTTTGCGCAGTCGTTCAACTTTGTTTCGCTTAGAACCGCTGTTGGTGAGCGATGTCAAAGAATTATTGCAACGAGGCGTGGTTGCCGAATCAGTCACGGCCGACGTCGAAGCGTTGGATGCGCTTGCTCAACGCTGTGGTGGTGACGCGCGACAGGCGCTAACGGCACTCGAAGTTTCTTGCGTGCTTGCACACGAAAACAACAGACACGTGACGATGGCGCAAGTAGACGCGGCGCTTGGTGTGAGCGCGTTGCGCTACGGCAGAGATGATCACTACGACGTTGTCTCTGCATTCATCAAGAGCATTCGTGGATCAAATGCGCAGGCTGGTTTGTTCTGGCTCGCACGGATGCTTGAGTCGGGTGATGACGCCAGGTTCATCGCTCGACGATTGGTGATCTTGGCCAGCGAAGACATTGGTATGGCCGACCCGAATGCCTTGGTGGTCGCCGTTGCAGCGGCGAGTGCGCTTGAGCATGTTGGGTTGCCGGAAGCCCAACTTAATTTGGCTCAAGCGGTTGTTTATCTGGCGACTGCTCCAAAAAGCAATCGTGTCGCGCTCGGCATTTGGGCGGCACGCGAGGATATCCAACGCGGTGTGAACAGTGAAGTTCCCGCGCATCTTCGAGACGGGCACTATCCGGGCGCCGCAGAGTTTGGACACGGGGTTGGTTACCAATATCCACACGACGACCCGCGTGGTTGGGTCGAACAACAATATTTACCCGACCCGAGCCCTGGCTCACCTGAATCCAAAGGCGACTATTACCAACCATCAAATCACGGCAGTGAGATTAAAATCGCACAAGAAATCGCGCAAAAAGTCAATAGCGTTGAGGCGACCAAAGAAACAAAAAAATAAAGTGAGGACGACGAGATGACGAAGCGCCTTTTTTGGCTGGCTGTAGGGGCAATCGCCGCGACATTGGGTTTGAGGTTTTTAAAGAAAAAGAGCGAAGAAAATCCGGAGCAGTTTTCGACAGATGCCCTGGTTGAAAAACTGGTCGAATTATTCGCCGTCGTCAAAGGTTACGTGCAAGGTTTTTGGCGGGCTTATTCGGGCGACGAAACACTCGACGAAATCAAACTTGAAAAGATCTTTGACGCCCAAACAGAGTTTGCACCCGAATTCGACTCAGCAAACAAGCCGAGCGATGTTTCGTTAAATTAAACTGGCTCTTTGCGTCAGAGGGTGAATAGTAGGCTGGTCGCTTATGGTGGCTGAAATTCGCACGGCGAACGAACTCAGAAGGTCGTTCACCGGCTTCTTTGAGCAGCGCGGTCACACAAAAGTTGAATCTGCGAGCCTGATCCCGCATGACCCGTCGATGCTGTTCACGTTCGCGGGGATGGTGCCGTTCAAGCCCTATTTCGTTGGCGATGAAGTAGCACCGTTTAAACGTGCGGTGAGCGTGCAGAAGTGCGCGCGCGCAGGCGGAAAACACAACGATCTTGACGACGTGGGTCGCACAAAACGGCATTGCGTATTTTTTGAGATGCTTGGCAACTTCAGTTTCGGGGATTACTTCAAGACCGACGCCATTCCGTGGAGTTGGGAGTTGGTCACCGAAGTTTTTGGATTCGACGGTGATCAACTCTGGATAACCGTTCACGAGAGCGATGATGAAGCCGAACAGATTTGGCACGATCAAGTTGGAGTGCCGATGAATCGCATTCAACGGCTCGGTGACGCAGACAACTTCTGGCAAATGGGAGAAACTGGCCCATGCGGACCGTGTTCAGAAATTCACATCGACCGAGGGGCGGCTTTTGGCCCAGATGGTGGCCCAAAGAATGATCCCAAAGGGGATCGCTTTCTGGAATTCTGGAATCTCGTCTTCATGCAGTTCAATCAGGACAAAGATGGCACGCGAATGCCACTGCCAAAACCAAGTATCGATACGGGGGCCGGTCTCGAACGAATCTTGGCGTTGAAGCAGGGCAAGGATTCAATTTGGGAAACCGATGTGTTGTATCCGCTGATCGAGCAAGCACAATCAGCAACTTCCAAAAAGTACATAGTGGGCGACTACGAAGACCGGTCAAGTTTCTCGTTGCGAGTTTTAGCCGAACACGCCAGGTCGTCGACGATGCTCGTAAATGACGGTGTATTCCCCAGCAACGAAGGTCGGGGTTATGTTCTGCGCCGAATTTTTCGTAGGGCCGTGCGCCACGCATATCTGCTCGGTACAGACAAGTTAGTCATGCCAAAACTTGTTGAGACTGCGATAGAAGTTATGCGTGAGGCACACCCGTCGCTGTTAGAGAACAAAGATTTTATTCTTGGCGTTTTGACCAAGGAAGAAGAAAGTTTTCGTCAGACACTCAAGAATGGTCTTTCAATTCTTGAGGATGAATTCTCGTCGATGAAAAAATCGAAAAAGAAGTCGACTTTGAGCGGTAAAAGTGCGTTCGTGTTGCATGATACTTATGGTTTTCCTTTGGAGTTGACCCAAGAAATCGCCGGCGAGCGGAGTATCGAAGTCGATGTTGCCGCATTCGAAATAGAAATGAACGAGCAACGCACGCGTGCCAAGTCAGCACGCAAGGGTTCATCTGGCGTCGATGAAATGTTGGTGCAATATCGCCAGGTGCTCGAACAGCACGGGCAAACAAAATTTGTCGGCTATGAATCTGCCAAGTGCGAGGCAAAAGTATTGGCGATCAACCCGATTGACGACTCGCAAGTCGAGGTGTTCTTAGACACGACACCTTTTTATGCAGAAAGCGGTGGACAGGTCGGCGATCACGGCGTGATCCGTGGTTCGTCGGGCGAGATAAGAGTCAGTGACGCCGTCTTCGCCTTGCCTGGTTTACGCAGACACATCGGTGTCTTGTCCGGGGAGATCGCGGTCGGTGCAAAAGTTACAGCGACTATCGATTCGGGGCTACGCAATGCGACTCGCAAGAATCACACTGCAACGCACATCTTGCATTATGCATTGCGCGAGGTGCTTGGCGAACATGTCAAGCAGGCTGGTTCGATGGTTTCTGCCGAGCGCCTGCGATTTGATTTCAGTCACTATGCACAACTGACACCAGCCGAAATTGAACAGATTGAACGAATCGCCAATGCGCAAGTACTGAATAATTCTGCGGTAAAAAATTATGAAACATCCAAAGACAAGGCCACACAAGCCGGCGCAATCGCATTTTTTGGCGATAAGTACGGCGATGTTGTGCGGGTGCTCGAAGCCGGTGACTCAATCGAGTTGTGTGGTGGTACGCATGTCGCGGCGACTGGCGATATCGGTCTGATCAAAGTTGTTGAAGAAAGTTCAATCGGTTCGAACTTGCGCCGCATCGAGGCCGTAACCGGACAAAATGCTGTTGACTATGTGCTTGAGTCGGCAAGAACAATGCGAAAACTAAGCGAAGTTTTGGATACCAGTTCAACCTTGCTGGTTGATGCCGCGACGCGCAAAATGGCCGAAATCAAGCAACTCAACGATGAACTTAAAATAATTCGATCTGCTGCGGCTCGCGGGCGTGCCGCTGAACTTATAGGTAAGGCCGTTGACGGTGTTGTTGTTCAGCGAGTTGACGACATGTCGCCAGGCGATTTACGTGAATTAGCAATTGCAATTCGGGCCGATGGCAAAATCAAGGCCGTCGTGTTGGGCGGAGTTACACCGACTGGGGGCGTCGCATTGGTTGCCGCGACCGGCAGCAAAGTTAAAACTTCGGCGGGCGAGTTGATCAGCGAGGCCGCAAAAATGGTGGGTGGCGGCGGTGGTGGTAAGGGTGACATTGCCACAGCAGGCGGAAAAAATGCCGAGGCTCTGGATCAGGCGTTGCAGTTGGCGCTGCAGGCATCCAAAAAAATTGCGTAGGCCAAAGATGCGCAGCCTAGGTATCGATCTTGGCTCGAAAAGGATCGGTGTGGCGATGAGTGACAGCAGTGGCGTCATTGCGTCTCCGTTGATGGTGATTGATCGCGGGTCGAACCATGCGCTAGATCATAAAAAAATCCAAGAATTAATCGATGAGCATTCTGTCGAGTGCGTGGTGGTCGGCATGCCCTTGAGCATGTCCGGCAAAGTTGGACCTGCGGCAAAGAGCGCCCAAGACGAAATCATCGAAATGAAAAGCGCGTTGAGTGTTGCGGTTCATTCATACGATGAGCGGCTCACTTCAAAAACTGCCAATGACTCGATGATCAAAGCCAACATGAAGGCGCAGGCGCGTCGGCGAATTGTCGACAAGATCGCTGCCGCGGTGATGTTGCAAGGCTGGCTCGACCATGTGGATCGGGGCAAGCCTTGACACAAAATCATGACGAGCAAAGTTGGCAGGAAGATCCATGGGACGGTCCAGATGCGTGGGGCTCGGGTGAGTTCGAGGATGTACGCGAGGAGTGGCGACCAGATTCGCGCGCGGTATTCGTCGCTCTTGGCGTCGTGATGATCGTCGTCGCGGTACTCGGTCTAAGTGGTCTGTGGTATCTGCGTCAGGTAAACCCTCCCGACACCAACGTCAGTGCTGTCCAGGTCGCGACGAACTTCACCGTGAATCAAAACGACTCTCTAGCCATGGTTAGTCAGCGGCTCAAAGACGAAGGCTTCATCGTCAACGCCGGAGTTTTTCGTTGGTATGTCGCACGCAAGGGGGGTATCGACCTGCAGCCGGGCTACTACCAGTTGACTCCTCGCAGCCATATTGGCAACATAATGAAAATTCTCAATACCAGTCCGTCGGTGACGTTCACCAAAGTTACATTTCCCGAAGGCTTTACGGTCGCCAAGATTGCCTCGCGAATACAAGAGAAGATTTCACGAATTTCAGAGCAGGATTTTTTGACGACGGCAAACAATCCGGATTTCGTCTCGGCTTACGGTCCAAACGATTTAGGGCGGTTGGATGAAGCAGAGTATCGGCTTGAGGGATTGTTGTTTCCTGACACCTATCAAATATCGGGCGACGAATCTTCGGCATCGCTCATTGATCGAATGTTGCGCCTGATGGAGCGCGTGGGCATTCAAGAAGGAATTGACGAGTCAAAAGCCAAGGTTGGAAGATCAGCGTATGAAGTTTTGATTATCGCGTCGCTAATCGAGCGAGAGGCAAAACTCGAAGTGGACCGGGCAAAAATAGCGAGGGTGATCTACAACCGTCTCGAACGTGGAATGCCGTTGCAGATTGATGCGACCCTCTATTACAACGCCGCCAAGGGTGCTTCGTTCACAGAATTGAAAGAACTTGACAGCCCGTACAACAGCTACAAGTACAAAGGACTACCACCGACTCCGATTGCCAACCCTGGTCGGGCAGCGATTCGCGCGGCGTTGAATCCGGCACCGAATCCACCACTGAGCGACCCGATTTGCGAAGGAATCAAAAAAGCATCCAACTGCGCATACATCTTTTATGTGCTGAGTGACGCCAAGGGTGGTCACACTTTTGCTGCCACGGTAGAAGATCATCAACTAAATGTCGAGGCTGCTCGAGCCGGAGGTTTTTTGCCGTGAGCCAAAAACCAACGACTATAAATTCGAACACCAAGTTGGCCGCAATCATTGGAAATCCGGTCGCACAAAGTTTGTCGCCGACAATTCATAACGCGGTGTTTCGTGCGTTGGATATCGACTGGTTGTATCTTGCATTTTTGGTCGAATCAAATCAATTGCAACGCGCACTTGAAGCATTGCCGGCTCTGGGCATAGTCGGTTTATCGGTGACGATGCCACACAAAAACGAAGTTGCGAGGATTGTTTCAGAAATCGGCGAGGTGGATGAAATAGTCCGCAAGACAAAATCAGCGAACACGGTGATGTTGCGCGCCGATAAATCTTTGTTCGCCACGAACACGGACGGGCAAGGATGCTGCAACGCAATTGAGATGACGGCGAATTTAAAAATAGCGGGGAACCAAGTTGTCGTGATCGGTGCGGGTGGCACGGCTAGTGCGGTGGTTTACTCGTTGTTGAAGAATGGGGCAAAAGAAGTTGTCGTGTTCAATCGAACTGTCGATCGTGCTCGCGTACTGACCCAGATGATCGGTGGTTCGTGTCGCGTGATCGAACTGAAAGAACTGCCAGATGAGGTTAGGCAGGCACAGATCATCGTCAATATGACGCCAGTTGGTTTCAACCCGAGTGGTGTTGCCAGCCTCGAATCAAATTCGATGCCGATTGATGCGCGACTGATCAACTCGAAACATCTCGTGGTCGACGCCGTGTATCGACCGTTGACCACGCCATTACTTGCGGCCGCACAGAAAGTTGGTGCAAAAACTGTGGATGGTTTGGAGATGCTCGTGCATCAAGCCGCACTTCAACAACAAGTTTGGTTGGGGCGCAGCGGCGAGACAAAGTTGATGCGCGACGCCGCACTCAAATCGTTCTAGATCTCGCGCCGATAGTTGGTTGAAAAATAATGACCCGAAAGTGACGGCACCCCAGAGGTAGCCTGATAAGTATGCTTCGTTATTTAACTGCGGGCGAAAGCCATGGTCAAGCCCTTGTTGTGATCGTCGAAGGGCTACCAGCAGGACTGGAAGTCACCGCGCAAGATATCAACGCCGAACTCGCCAGGCGGCGATTGGGTTTTGGGCGAGGTCCCCGACAAAAATTCGAGCAAGACGAGATCGTGCTTGTGGGCGGCATTCGCCATGGTCGCACGCTTGGCTCACCGGTTGCTATTGAAATCAAGAATAGTGAGTGGTTTCGCAGCGACGTGTGGCATGAAGAGATGTCTCCTGAGCCTGGTAAAACAAAAAAACCATTGACCCAGCCTCGACCAGGTCATGCTGATTTGACGGGTATGCAAAAATATGGTTTCGACGACGCTCGCGATGTTCTCGAGCGAGCCAGCGCCCGCGAAACCGCCGCCCGAGTTGCGGCTGGTGCTTTGGCCAAATTGTTGCTCAAACAAATTAATGTTTCGGTGTTTTCACATGTTCTGCAGTTGGGTACCGCACGCAGCGAAAACCTTGTCCGACCACAAATTTATGATCTCGACCAGATCGACGAGTCGCCGGTGCGGTGCTTCAATGCTCAAGCCGAAGCGAAAATGATCGCCGAAGTCGAGAGCGCGGCCAAAGACGGTGACAGTTTGGGTGGCATCGTTGAGGTGTTGGCTTATGGCATGCCTGTTGGTTTGGGCAGTTACGTGCACTGGGACCGAAAACTAGATGGCTTGTTGGCTCAAGCGATAATGAGCATCCAGGCTGTCAAGGGAGTAGAGATCGGCGACGGCTTTGAGGTCTCGGCACGACGCGGGAGCAATGCTCACGACGCGATTGTCTGGAACGAAGCCGAAAATAAATATTCTCGTGAAACAAGTTTGGCCGGCGGCACAGAGGGTGGCATGTCAACAGGCGAGATGCTTGTTGTGCGAGCGGCGATGAAACCGCTGGCAACACTCAATCGACCAACGTTGAAGACCGTTGACACCGTGAGCAAGCAGGAGACGGTGAGTTTCAAGGAGCGAACCGACGTTACCGCCGTGCCGGCGATGGGAGTGGTTGCCGAGACGATGGTCGCCCTCGTGTTGGCGCAAGAAGCGCAACGCAATTATGGAGGCGACAGCATTGATGACTTTGTCAACAATTTCAATAGTTTCGCCAAGAGAATTAGTTGAGTTTGGCTCTGAAAGTGACCTCTAGTTCACAAACTCAAACCAACTCTTTAATCGTGCTAATTGGGTTGATGGGATCGGGTAAAACCAGCGTTGGTCGGGCCTTGGCAAAGAAATTGAATTTTAAATTTGTCGACTCGGATGAACTTGTCGAAAAGACCGTCAAACTCTCGGTTCGAGAAATTTTTGCGCAAATGGGCGAAGTCGAATTTCGTCGGCTCGAATCAGTGGCACTTGCCGAAGCATGCAAATTGACCCAACCGACAGTCTTGGCTGTCGCGGGAGGAGCGATACTTCGCCAAGAGAATCGAACCCTACTCAAGGACAATGCCGAGTGCGTCGTGTGGTTGGACGCGCCGACTTCGACGCTGGTCGGCCGCACAGGTCGAGCCAAACATCGACCGTTGCTTGATGCCGACCCGATCGGACAGTTGAACCAGATGCGCGTTGATCGCGAGAGTTTGTATCAGCAGATCGCGACCTACAAAATTGCAACTGCACCTTTTAATGTTTCTCAAGTCGTGGATCAGGTCATTGAAACTTGCGAACTTACGGCCGCACAAGTCGTGGTGAACTGATGTCAATGCGACGCATGAATGTCTCGTTGGGCGAACGTTCGTATCCTGTGGTGGTCGGCTTCGGAGCGATCACTGAGATCAACTCGCTGATCCCCAAGAGTGCGAAGCGCGCCGTAGTCGTAACTCAAAAAGAAGTTGATTTTGTTCCCAAACTTGAGATTGACATTACGACGGTCAACATCGGCAACGGTGAACAACACAAAAATCTGCAGACGATAGAAAACCTTATGCAAAAGTTTGCCGAGTTCGGTTTGACTCGCAATGATGTCGTCGTTGGCGTCGGGGGTGGAATGGTCACTGACGTTGCCGGATTCGCCGCCGCAAGTTGGCACCGAGGCACCGCAGTCGTGCATGTTGCAACTTCGCTGGTTGGCATGGTCGATGCCGCAATCGGCGGCAAAACCGGTGTGAATATTAAGCATGGCAAAAATTTAGTGGGTGCTTTTTGGCAGCCGAGTGGCGTTATCTGCGACTTGGATGCACTCAAGACTTTGCCTGACCGTGAGATGCGCTGTGGTCTCGGCGAGGTTGCCAAATATCACTTCTTGACCGGAGACGATTTGCTAAGTCTCGAGATGACAGACCGAATCGCTCGCTGCGTAGAAATCAAAGCTGAAATTGTTTCTAGCGACGAGCGTGAGAGCGGGCGACGTGCGTTGCTCAATTACGGGCACACGTTGGCACACGCGCTTGAGCGATCCAGCAATTTCTCGCTTGCCCACGGTGAGGCGGTGGCCGTTGGCATAATTTTTGCCGCTCATGTCGCCTGTGCAATGGGCCGAATCGACCAAAGTCGAGTCGATCAGCACTACAAAATAATCGGTCAAACTTATGGTTTGAAAACAAAGCCGGATGAAAAGTTCAATCGTAAAGATCTTGTCGCCCTGATGCGCAGCGACAAGAAGGCGGTCTCGGGGCTGACATTCGTATTAGATGGCCCATCAGGTATTGAAGTAGTCAACGGAGTTGATGAAAAGCATCTGGATCAAGCATTTGACGCAATGCAACTGAACGAGAAGTAATCTAAGAGCCATGGCTAAGACAAACGCGCGAAAGATCTTGGTGCTTAGTGGACCAAATCTGAATCTGCTCGGCCAACGCCAACCAGAAATCTACGGCACCGATTCGCTTGAAGACCACATGCGACGTGTGGATGATGCGGCCAAGCAGTTTGGTCTTGAGACGCAAAAAGTCAGCGCTCAAAGTGCCGCTGAGTTGGTGACCGCGATTCATTCGGCGCGAGGCAGTTGCGACGCGATAATCATCAATCCTGGCGCGCTAACTCACTTTGCCTGGAGCCTGCATGATGCGTTGGCAAGTTTTAGCGGACCAATCATCGAGGTACATCTTTCCAATCCTGCAACGCGCGAAACCTGGCGTCACGAGAGTGTCGTCGCGCCGGTTGCCTCAGGTACCATCGCCGGATTTGGCGCCGATTCATATGTGTTTGCCGTTCATGCCGTGGCAGCCCTGTTGGCGAAAAAGAAATAAGTCATGACTACGCAAACGGTTTCGACGCTGATCATCACGGGTCGAGATGTCGCGGTACGCCAAGAACTAAAGAAATCCGGCGTGGCAAACATCAAGTCGCTGCTGGTGACCGACCTGAACAACATTCGCTGGTTGACGGGGTTCACGGGTTCGGCCGGCACGCTGATTGTTCGTCCTGACGACATGATTCTGGTCGTTGACGGACGATATGGAGATCAGGCACGAGAGCAGTTGAAAACATCCGAAGCCAATTGCAATGTGATCGAAGGACGAAGTGCGGCAGCATTGCGCGAGGCCCTCGCACAATCTACGAAAAATTTGGGTTCGATTGGGTTCGATGCTGGCGAGATGACGGTCAGTCAATACGAAAGCACGAAAGACCAGTTGTCTGTCGAGTTGCAAAAGGTTGCGCCAGTCATTCCCAAATTGCGACGAAAGAAAACTGAACCAGAGATTCAGCGAATGCAACTTGCGGCACTCGCCACCGACAAAGCCCTCGAAGAAGTCGTGCCGATGCTCGTGATGGGTTTAACTGAACGAGATATTCGCGACGAACTTGATTATCGGATGCGACGCCATGGCGCCGAGTTCACGAGTTATGACACGATCGTGGCCAGTGGACCGAACGCCGCACGTCCACACCATCGCCCCGTGGCTCGTCAAATCGTGACAGGGGACAGTGTCGTGATCGACGTGGGTGGTTTGGTTGACGGCTATCACTCGGACATGACTCGAACATATTTGATCGGTGATGTTGACCCAGTTCTGAGCGAGATGCACGAAGTAGTGAGTCAATCTCAGTTGCTTGGTCTGGCACATGTTCGGGCCGGCGTGTTGGCCCAAGATGTTGATAAAACTTGTCGCGACTACATTGTCGACGCAGGTTTTGGAAGTGAGTTCACCCACAGCACTGGTCACGGTGTCGGTTTGCAAATACACGAGATGCCTTGGGTCAGAACAGGATTCGCAGAGCCGCTTGAAGTTGGCGAGGTAGTAACCGTCGAGCCAGGCGTCTATCGTGAAGGGCTCGGTGGCGTGCGAATTGAAGACTTAGTCGTCGTTACGCAAAGTGGCTGCCGAATTCTTACCAAAAGCAAAAAGGATCGACAGTGTCTGCAATTACAACCAACGACCTAAAAAACGGCATCACTCTCGAGATCGATAACGGGCTTTACACGGTCGTCGACTTTCAACATGTCAAACCAGGCAAAGGTGGTGCGTTCGTTCGCACCAAATTGCGCAACCTGCGAACAAGCAACATCTTGGAACGCACATTTAATGCCGGCGTGCGGGTTGAGCAGGCGATTCTTGACCGGGCCGACATGCAGTTTTTGTACAAAGAAGGTGATGACTTCGTGTTCATGGATACAGCGTCATATGAACAGATCAACGTTTCGCCACGGGCGCTAGGTGAATCAGCCGATTACCTCGTCGAGGGTGCAAAGGCAATTATTGCCCAATATAAAGATGAGATTGTCAGCGTTGAAATCGCCGTGACAGTCGAACTGAACATTGCAGTGACCGAACCGGGCATTCAAGGTGACCGAGTATCTGGAGCACGCAAACCGGCCACCCTTGAAACGGGCAAAGTTATACAGGTGCCGCTATTCGTGAACATCGGTGATCGAGTCAAAGTTGACACCCGTTCCGGCGAATACATCACGAGAGTCTGATGTCGACATCCAGTAAACACAAATTTGGGGATGACATTCGCAGCACGGCCCGCGAACGGGTTCTCCATTTTTTATACGAGGCTGAATCACGCAATATAAACGTCGCCGAAATAATTCAGGCACAGGTTCTGAAAGTTGACGACACGGTGTCGCAGATGGCAATCGCCGTAGAAGCGTTGCGGTCGACGACCGATGAGATGATCACCGAGTTCTCTCACACCTGGACGATTGGTCGCATGCCAGCGATAGACCGAAACGTGTTGAGGTTGGCAATCTACGAACTTATCGAGCGACCAGAAGTGCCGATTGCGGTGATAATCAACGAGGCAGTAGAACTAGCCAAGCGTTTTTCTACCGATGAATCTGGAAAGTATGTCAACGGAATACTCTCAGCGATTGCGAAAAAAGTCCGCGTCTAAACTTGCCCAAGGTTGAAGGGAGTTGAACTTACGCGTAAGACACTTGAGAATCTCCGTTTTAGAGCCAGTCAAATAACAGTTTGGCAAACCGCCACGGGCGCAGCAATCTGGTTAATGGCGATTTATTTGGGTGCGCTAAGTGTCGAACTGCACCGAGGGTTGAACACATCAGCCTATGACTTCGGGCTTTACGATCAGGGCATTTGGTTGCTATCAGAGTTCAAAAATCCATTCGTAACTTTGATGGGAAGAAACCTTTTCGGTGACCATACAAGTTTTGTTCTTCTGTTTTTGGTGCCGTTTTACTGGTTCGTCGGTTCAACTTCGTTTTTATTCGTAGTCCAGGCAATCGCAATCGCCGCCGGGGCGATTCCAGTTTTTTTGTACGCCCGCAAACGACTTGCCAGCGAGATGTTCGCCACCGTGTTTGCCGTCGTTTATTTGATCCATCCTGCATCGGTTTGGATTGGTCTCGAAAATTTTCATCCCGATTCATTTTTGGGTCTGTTGATTGGAGTTTCACTATACGCCGCATTAGAAAATCGCTGGCGACTTTTCTTTGTCATGGCGATTCTCAGCCTGAGTGTCAAAGAAGATGTGGCACTCGTGTTGATTCCTCTTGGGGTTTGGATAACTTTCCGCAAAAATCGAACAGTCGGACTGACGACTGTCGTCGCGTCACTGTGGTACATGATTTTGGCGATATTCGGTATTCAACAGGGGATCAATGGTGTGGGCTTTCGCAACTCTTGGCGCATACCTTTTGGCGGATGGGGTGGATTGTTCAGCAATTTGTTCACAAACCCATTGGGGGTCGCAAGTTACCTTGTCAGCGAATCTCGTCCTTATTATTTGTTGCAGTTGGCTTTGCCAACGGCGATGATTTTCTTTGCTTTCCCTGAAGTTGCAGCAATTGCAGTTCTGGTTGTCGGGGCAAACATTGTCAGTACTTTTTGGTATCAGTTTCATATTGAGTATCACTATTCGTTCGTAGTTGTGCCGATCTTGGTTTTCGGCACAATTCATGCGATAGGCCGACTTCCACAGAAGTTTCGCAAGTCTTTGGTCGGAGTTTGTGTGATTACGAGTTTGTTTTCGGCGTTCATGTGGTCGCCGCTTCCCGGTGGTCGCACCCAGATCGCATACAACAGATCAAAACTTGAATCAGCTTCGGCCGCCCGAGAGGCAATGGGTAAAGTTCCGTCGAGTGCTGTGGTGAGTGCCTATCATCCACTTACCGCGCATTTGGCTCGCAGAGAACGAATTTATGCTTTCCCGGTGCCGTTTCGCAGGGCGCTATACGGCCTTGATGCGTTTGCGGTTGGCGATGTATTGCCGTTCGTAGACGAGATCGAGTACGTGGTTCTACCCAAGGTCATGGACGACCAGATGGCGCAAATTTGGTCGGAGGTTTCGCCGAACTTTGAAATCACCTTTGCGAATTCGTGGTGGGTCGTGTTTAAGAAGACCTAAATGACGGGGTCGTTTAGGCAGGGTGATATATTGAGGTCCGAAAATTAATTAATTCAACAACCGTAAAAAGAGTCCTGTGAGACTCAAACGGAGGAGTGAAAATGGGAAAGTCTGCGAACGAGGTTTCTTCGCGCGAAGCGATGACTGCGGCCGATGTGCGTCGCGCGATTGTGAGAATCGCCCACGAAATAATTGAGCGCAATCATGGCGTTGAGGGGTTGGCAATAGTCGGTCTGCAACGTGGTGGCACCTGGATTGCCGAAGAGATAGCCGCGCAAATCAACCAGATTGAAAAGTCCGTTGAAGTGCCGGTTGGTGCATTGGATGTCAGCCTGCACCGAGACGACATTGGTTTGCGACCAGTTTCGCTCGGGGCGATCAGCAGTATTCCATTCGACTTATCGGGGGCGACGGTCGTCGTGGTCGATGATGTGCTGTTCACGGGTCGCACGGTCAGAGCGGCGATGGAAGGCTTGAATAACTACGGTCGGCCACGGGCAGTGCAACTTGCAGTGCTGATCGATCGCGGACATCGCGAATTGCCGATTCGTCCAGATTTTGTCGGCAAGAACTTGCCAACCCATCGCGGTGACGAAGTGTCAGTGACGAGTCAGGGTGTTCTGATCACTCCGTTCGTGGATGCAAAATCATGAAGCACTTGCGTTCGATCGACGAACTTGGCTTAGACGGACTGAATAAGTTGTTGCAACTCACCGATCACATGGCCGAGATCAATCAACGACCGGTACCAAAGGTGCCCGCACTACGTGGACGTACGGTCGCCAGTTTGTTCTTCGAAGATTCAACACGCACGCGCTTGAGTTTTGAGACGGCGGCCAAAAGACTGTCTGCCGACACGATGACATTTAATGTCTCAACTTCAAGCGTCAACAAAGGCGAGTCGTTGCGCGACACCGTCGCGACGATCACCGACATGGGTGTTGATGCATTCGTCGTCAGACACAAGTCGGTTGGTATTCCATGGCAGATCAGCGCCTGGACAACCGCCTCGATTATCAATGCAGGGGATGGCGCGCATCAGCACCCAACGCAGGCACTTGTGGATTGCTACACGATTCGTGAGGCGACCCATGCACAAAACTTTGCAGGAATGAAAGTGACGATCGTCGGCGACATCAAACATTCGCGGGTAGCACGAAGCAACATTCAAGCGTTCTCGTTGTTGGGTGCCAAAGTCACCCTGGTTGCCCCGCCGACATTGTTGCCACCGGATATTTCGCACTGGCCAGTTGATGTTTCGCATGATCTCGATGAGGTGCTTGCCGAGAGCGATGTGTTGTATATGTTGCGTCTGCAAAGTGAGCGCATGGCCCAAGGACATGTGCCAACTCTGCGCGAATATAGCGAGCAATATGGCTTGACGCAAAAGCGCGTGTTGGGTCTGCGATCGAACGCGATCGTAATGCACCCCGGGCCGATGAATCGTGGTGTTGAAATGCAAATTGATCCTTCAGATGTAAAGAACTCGTTGATTCATCGCCAAGTTGCCAACGGGGTGTCGGTGCGCATGGCCGTGCTATTTGAACTTCTTGGCAGCGGATCAAACCTCGGAGGCCAAGCATGAGCGGCTCGATTGTGATCAAGAACGGAACGATCATCAATCGCACGTTGCAACTCGTGGTCGATGTGAAAATAGAAAATGGTTTTGTTGCCGAAGTCGGTAAAAATCTCAAAGGCGACACCCAGCTGGACGCATCTGGTTGCATCGTTAGCAGCGGTTTCGTTGATCTGCATGCGCACTTGCGCGAACCAGGCAAAGAAGAAGCAGAGACAATCGAGACGGGCAGTCGTGCCGGCGCATTAGGCGGATATACGGCGCTGGTGGCGATGCCGAACACCGATCCGCCACAAGATTCGGTCGCCGTGATCGACTTCGTGCGCGAACAAGGTAAGCGCGCGGGTCTAGTCGATGTCGTGCCGAGTGGATGCATCACACTCGGACGTCTCGGCGAATCGCTCGCACCGATGGCCGAGTTGGCTCGGGCTGGAGTAACTTTTTTTACCGACGACGGAAACGGAGTACAAGATGCTGCGCTAATGCGCCGCGCACTCGAATATGCCAGGGGTCTTGGAGTAACACTGGCCCAACATTGTGAAGTCGCCGAACTAACCAAAGGCGCGGTGATGAATGAGTGTCGATGTTGCACCGATTTGGGTTTGCCTGGTTGGCCGGCAATCGCCGAAGAGTTGATGGTCTTTCGCGATATTGAACTGGTACGAATCACGGGTGCGTCGATGCACTTTTTGCATCTTTCAACAAAGCGCAGCGTCGAGTTGGTGCGGGCGGGCAAACGAGATGGTTTGCCGATAACAGCCGAGGTGACGCCGCATCACTTGTCGCTGACCGAAGAACTGCTCGGTTCTTACAATCCGGTGTTCAAAGTGAATCCACCTTTGCGTTCGGCGGGCGATATTCAGGCGTTGAAAGCCGGTCTGCTGGACGGCACGATCGATGCGATTGCAACCGATCATGCACCGCACCCGCGACGAGACAAAGAAATGTCTCTCGACATGGCTCCACCAGGAATGCTGGGTCTTGAGACGGCGCTCGGAGTGGTGCTGGCCGAGGGTGCTTGCGAGATTCGCGACATTGTTGCGTTGATGAGTTGGAACCCGGCAAAAATTGCACGCATCGACAAAACCCATGGTTGCGATGTGGCAGCGGGCAATAAAGCCAACCTCTGCGTATTTGATCCTGAACTAACTTGGAGCATCGACATCAACCGTCTCGCCAGCAAAAGTGTGAACACTCCGTATTTGGGTCGCACGTTGCGCGGACGAGTTCGCCACACAATTTTCAACGGTTCGCCAACGGTGATTGACGGTCAAGCACGAAGATGACACGCAGTATCAGGCCAGCGGCACTCGTTTTGAAAGACGGCACAGTTTTTGAGGGAGAGGCAATCGGCGCCGGTTCTTCCGAACTATCAGCACCTGTAGTCGCCCGGGGTGAAGTCGTGTTTCACACGGGCCTTTCGGGATATCAAGAAATTTTAACCGATCCTTCGTATGCCGGTCAGATAATTACTTTCACGACTCCTCATATAGGCAACTACGGCACGGCGGCAACAGACAACGAGTCGGCAAAAGTTTTCGCGCGCGGAGTGATCGTTCGCGAACTTTCTCGTCGGCGCAGCAATTGGCGCAGCGATGATTCGCTGGATTCATTTTTGAAGCAACACCAAGTTTCGGGGATTGCCGGCATCGACACGCGCAAATTGACCCGGGTGTTGCGCGAATCCGGGGCGATGCCGGGCGCATTCGGTACTGCGACTGAGTCCGAGTTGCGCAAGGCCGCTTTGAGCGAAAAGGGCACCACCGGCAGAAATTTGATCGCCCAAGTTACTACCACCAAGAGTTTCATCCATGGTTCGGGCAAGTTGAAGGTCGTCGCGTTCGATTTTGGGATCAAAACGACGATGTTGAATTGTCTGGGTGAGTTTGCAACCGTGCATGTCGTGCCGGCGACGACGAGCGCCAGCGATGTGATGGCGTTGTCGCCGAACGGAATATTTCTCTCAAACGGGCCAGGAGATCCTGAAATGGTGCATGGAGCACCCGCAACAATTCGCGAACTGCTGGGTACTGGCGTGGCGATGTTCGGCATTTGTCTGGGGCACCAGTTGATGGCCCTGGCGCTTGGTGGCAAAACTTTTAAACTGCCCTTCGGACATCATGGGGCGAATCATCCCGTGCGCAATCTGGCGACGAATACGGTCGAGATCACCAGCCAGAACCATAATTTTTGCGTTGATGCCGACTCATTGGCAACCAAAGCAGAGGTCACCCATGTCAATCTCAATGACAATACGAATGAAGGATTGAAGGTGCTCGGGGCGAACGCTTTCAGTGTGCAATATCATCCCGAAGCCGGACCAGGCCCGCATGACAGTCGTTATTTATTCGCTGAATTCGTCGCCCGTATGGACGCCAAGTAATGCCAAGACGAAACGACATCAAATCAATTTTGGTTCTGGGATCAGGACCAATTGTCATTGGTCAAGCCTGCGAGTTCGACTACTCGGGTACCCAAGCGTGTCGAGTCTTGCGGGCAGAGGGTTATCGCGTGATTCTCGCCAATTCAAATCCGGCGACGATCATGACCGATCCTGATTTTGCCGACCGAACTTATATCGAGCCGCTGACTCCTGACTTCATCGAAAAAATAATCGAGCGTGAAAAGCCTGACGCAGTGTTGCCAACATTGGGTGGGCAGACTGCGCTCAATCTGGCGATGGAATTGTTCGCGCGAGGCAAAGTTGGTGTGCCAGGAACCCCCGAACTGATCGGCGCAAATGCCGAGGCGATCGCAACCGCCGAAGATCGAGGCAAATTCAAACAGGCAATGATTGAAATAGGTTTGAGTGTGCCGCTGTCGGGCATCGCCCACACGTTGCCAGAAGCACAAAAGATTTTGAAAGAAATCGGTCTGCCCGCGATCATTCGTCCTGCTTACATTTTGGGTGGTCGGGGCACGGGCATTGCTCATACACCAGAAGAGTTCAAGTCGGTAGTTAAAAATGGTCTCGCCGCAAGCCCGATTTCTGAAGTGTTGATTGAAACTTCGATCGTCGGTTGGAAAGAATATGAACTCGAGGTGATGCGCGATCGAAACGATAATTGCGTGATCATCTGCTCAATTGAAAATGTCGATGCAATGGGCGTGCATACCGGTGATTCGATCACGGTTGCGCCAGCAATGACGCTCTCGGATGTCGAATACCAAAAGATGCGGGATGCCGCATTCGCCTGCATTCGTCGGGTGGGTGTCGAAACGGGCGGATCAAACGTGCAGTTCGCGGTCAACCCGACGACAGGCGAACAAGTTGTGATCGAAATGAACCCGCGGGTCTCGCGAAGTTCGGCACTGGCGTCGAAGGCGACTGGTTTCCCGATTGCCAAGATCGCCGCAAAACTTGCGGTCGGCTACACGCTCGACGAGATATCCAACGACATCACCAAAAAAACACCCGCAAGTTTTGAACCGACAATCGACTATGTCGTGGTCAAGATACCGCGATGGGCATTCGAGAAATTTCCCGGTACATCCGGTGTGCTTGGCACGCAAATGCAGAGCGTCGGCGAGGCGATGGCAATCGGTCGAACATTTGCCGAGAGTTTGCAAAAGGCCCTGCGCTCTTTGGAGATCGGTCGATTTGGACTCAATTGCGACCCGGGTGAACAGATCTTTGAAACCATTTCAGACCAAGAGTTGTTGAATCTGATCGCGATACCGACCCCCGAGAGAATTTTTCAGATCGGAGAATGCCTACGACGAAAAATATCGGTCGAAGAAGTAGCCGATTCGTGCAAGTTTGACCCATGGTTCGTGGATCAAATGCTGTCGATTGTCGAAGAGCGAACGCACCTGGCGACAACTTCGCTGGCCGCGATGACCAAGCCGGATTGGATGCGTGCAAAGCGCATGGGTTTCGCCGATGCCCAGTTGGCATGGCTGTGGAACACCAGCGAGCAACAGGTTCGCACGGCGAGGTTGCAGGCCGGCGTTCGTCCCGTGTACAAAGCGGTAGATACGTGTAGCGCCGAGTTCTCGGCCTTGACTCCGTATCACTATTCGACCTATGAAGACGAGTCCGAAATTCGCGCCACGACCAAAGAATCGGTAATTATTTTGGGCAGTGGTCCGAACCGAATCGGTCAGGGCATTGAATTCGACTATTGCTGCGTGCACGCCAGTTTTGCCCTGCGAGATGCGGGTTTCGAAACGATAATGCTTAACTGCAACCCGGAAACCGTTTCGACCGACTACGACACGTCCGACAAACTTTATTTCGAGCCGTTGACTCACGAAGACGTGATGAATGTAATCGAAGCCGAGACGGCATCTTCTGGTGTCGCACCGAAAGTGATCGTCGGTCTGGGTGGTCAGACACCGCTGAAGTTGGCTTCGAGACTGCCGAGCAACTTGATCGCTGGT
>JAQCDY010000047.1 GCA_027729785.1 Actinomycetota bacterium
ACGTGGAGCATTTGATCTACCGACCGCCTTTGATTCTGCTGTGCGTGGTGGCGATGGTCCGACGGTGGCCGTACTTTGCGAATATGACGCGTTGCCTGGCATCGGGCATGCATGTGGTCACAACATCATCGCGACTGCAGGTCTCGGTGCTGGGGTCGCCCTTGCTGGTGTTGTCGAGCAGTGCGGCGGCAATTTGCGTCTGATGGGTACACCTGCCGAAGAGGGTGGCGGCGGAAAAATTGAAATGGCACGCAAGGGTGCATTCAACAAAGTTGACGCTGCAATGATGATTCACCCAGCCGATGCAGATCTCGCACGGATGAATGCGATTGCGATTCAAAACTTGCTAGTCAAATTCCATGGTCTTGCTGCACACGCCGCGGTATCACCGCACAAAGGCAAGAACGCGCTCGATGCGGCGGTCCTTGGATACATGAATGTCGCCGCTTTGAGACAACATATTTTACCAACCGAACGAATTCACGGAATTTTTACGAACTCGGGAGAAAAGCCAAATATTGTTCCCCGTGAAACAGAAATGGATTGGTACGTGCGGTCACCGACCATTGAGAGTCTGCAACCACTCAAGCAGCGTGTCGCTCAGTGCCTCGAAGCTGGAGCCATGGCCGCTGGTTGTACGATCAGTTTCGAATGGAAGGGCAATACTTTTGCCGATCTGATCGACAATGTGCCACTGCTTGAGAGTTATATTCGCAATGCACAGCCTTTCGGGCGAAAGATGACCACTGAATTTTTGCCGGGAACCGGCGGTGGCTCGACCGATATGGGCAATATCAGTTATCTGGTGCCATCAATTCACCCGATGATCCAAGTTGCGCCGAGTGGCGTCTCTCTGCACAGTGCGGCGTTCGCCGACTATACAAAAGGCAAAGAAGCAAGCCAGGCGATCGTGGACGGTGCAAAAATCATGGCGATGACGGCGATTGATATGTGGGCTTCAGAGTCTTTGCAACGCGATGTAAAGGCTGCATTCGGCGCTGGGTTGGTGCCAGAGGGTGTGCTTTAAGCCCACAATTCGGGCTTAACTTCTAGGCTTTTGGTAATCCCGCATATTGAGCGAACAGACTCGTAAGATAACGCGCCGTGACGGTGTACGTACCAGAAGTCTTTGAATCCGATGAGCAAGAAATATTGCGCCGATATTTCACCAATCTTGACGGACCTGTTTTTGCCCTAGTCAATCTTCCTGAGGTGGTCAAGGGAGCGCTATTCGCCCGATACAGCCGTAGCGCAAAAAGTTTGCGTCGACTTTTTTTGGATGAGTTCGTAAAAGATCTTGACTTGAGCGGAGATAAATCGGTTGACGCCACGACCGGCTTGGAACGTGCCGAAGATTTGTATGAGAAAATTTTTGTCGAATATGGCGATGACAGCGTGGCTCAATTAGGCGGCGTGCATTTGGCTTGCGAACAGGCGTCAAATCTGTTGACCAAGATTCTTGAACGGGGTCGGCTAATGAGTTATCTCGAACAGAGCACTCGGTATATCAATTATGACACCCGACTCGGCGGGCGCTACCGGTTCTATCGAGACGGGGATATTCTTAGCGGTCCATTTGGCACGCGTTATGTCGGAGATATGGACAGAATGTTTGATTCGTATTCGTCGATGGTCGTAGGCGTCACCGAACATGTGCGCAAAACGGTGAAGCACGACTCTAATGTCTCTGATTTTGTTTTCAAGCAAGCCACGCGAGCCAAAGCGTTGGATGCCGTCCGGGGGGTTTTGCCTGCGGCTTCGCTTTCGAATCTCGGTATTTATGGCAGTGGCCAAGGTTACGAAGCTCTGTTGTTGCGAATGCGCGGTCATCATTTGCCCGAAGCCAGGTTCTATGCAGATTTGATGCTCGAAGAATTGCGCAAAGTGATTCCGAGTTTCTTGCGTCGAGTTGATATTGCCGACCGCGGTGGAAGATGGACGGAGTATTTGGCGCGCCAAGAACAGCAGACAATAAATCTGGTCGACGAATATTTCGGCGCACTTGACCCTGAAGACTCTGCCGAAGTCGAACTCACCGACTTTGATCCCGATGGTGAAGACAAATTGCTGGCAGCGATTTGTTATTCAAGTTCACACCTACCCGAACACCAACTGATCGATCAGGTGCGCGAGTTGAGTCATGATCGGCGAGTCGCGCTGATTCGTGCATATGTTGGTGAACGCGAAAATCGTCGTCATAAGCCAGGTCGAGCCTTCGAGCGAATTGATTATCGATTCGACGTATTGGGTGATTACGGGGCATTTAGAGATCTACAGCGCCATAGATTGCTGACAATTGAGTGGCAGCGTCTAACACCTCACCATGGATTTGTGCGACCAGAACTAGTTGTGCAAGCCGGTTTGGGGGACCAATTCGATGATGTGATGGCGCGATCTAGTTCGCTTTATGACGCACTTTTGACGGATTATCCAAGCCAGGCACCATATGCAATTTCAATGGCTTACAGACTGCGCTATGTGATGCAATTCAATGCTCGCGAGGCAATTCATATGCTCGAGCTTCGATCGTCGCCGCAGGGACATCCTTCTTACCGCAGAGTTGCCCTTGAGATGCATCGTCTGATCGGCGAGAAGGCGGGTCATAAAGCGGTGGCTGAGGCAATGACCCATTTGGTAAAAGAATCTCCCGAACTTGAACGCCTGGATTCGGAAAAACGCGCCGAATCGAGGCGAAAGTGAGCATTAAATCTCCGATTTGGTGTCTTGAGGTCGGTTATCCGATACTATGCGCGCTTCAAAATAATCGCTGAATAGGACTACATGATTGACAATAAAGATTCCGATAACGAAAATTCTGATGAAATTTCTGACGCCGTGCCCGGCGATGTCGAACCCGATGATTTGGTTGAGGGTGACGATGATCTGATACCAGAAGATTTGATCGAAGTTGAAGTTGAAGTCGAAGTCGAATTAGAGATCGACCCCGACGCGCTCGTGGTGGATACACCGATTATTGATGAAGGCTCAACAATCGCACCCGTGGATCCGACGAAGCCAAAGTCGGGCGAAGACGACGAAGACGACGAAGACCTGCGCACCGAAGATGACGTCGAAGCAGACTTGTCGTCGATTTTGCAAGAGAAACTTGCATCACCTCAAGAAACTGCGCCCGAAGAAGAGGAAGTGATTGGTGATGACCGAACTGACGGCACTGAAAGATTGCAACCAAGGCGAATGGATGAGACTCAATGCACTCTTTGCTTCTTGCTGGTTCGACAATCTGCACCGGGTTGCCCAGTTGAGGACGATGCCTGTCCGCTATTTGCAAATCAATCAGACTAGGTTTGGGAGAATATGCAGGTCTTTGTTCGTCGAGGATCTGAGTTGGATTGCGAAATACTCGAACTACTCGAGTCTGAGGGTCGAACATCATTGGACGAGTTCCGGGGTGGCGGTCGTCTGGCCAAAGAAATAGTCGCGGTTGCACCCAATTGGTCGGCGGTGCTTAACAATAAGTCTGTGGGTATTTTTGTGGCGGGCATCGATCAAACCGTGATGGGTTATTTACTAGCGCGATTGAGTACGACTGTGATCGGGGAGACCGCGACGATAGAACAAGTTTTCGTGACCAAAGATGCGCGCAATCTTGGCATCGGTGACGCCTTGATCTCTGCGACTGTGGATTGGGCAAAGGGTTTAAAAATTGTTGCTTTGGATGCTCTTGCACTACCAGGTGACCGAGAAACCAAAAACCTTTACGAAAGAGCTGGACTAGTCGCACGTTTAATAACCGTGACGACTGATTTGCGCGATTGAATTTTTATTTGCCCTGCCAATTGGGCGGGCGCTTTTCGATGAACGCCGTAAGACCTTCTTTTGTGTCTTCAGAGGATAGAACAGCTCCAAATGCTTTGTTAGTCATATCAATAAGTGTTTCGTCTGACTCGGTGGCTGCAGCGAGCACAATTTTGCGACTCGCCCAAACGGCGAGCGGTGCAGCAGTACAGACCCGGTTGGCGAGTTCAATCGCAGCGTCGAGCACCGAACCTGGCTCCGTGAGTTTGTTGACCATGCCAAGTTCGTAGGCTCGCTGAGCGGTAAATGAATCTCCCGTGAAAATTGCTTCCATTGCTACTGCGCGACCTATCGCTCGAGGCAACCTGAATAGACCGCCAGCACCGGGGATCAAGTTTCGCTTTGTCTCGGCCAAACCAAAGGCCGAACGTGTTGAAGCCACGAGCATGTCGCATGCCAAAACAAGTTCACATCCACCGGCTGTCGCCAGACCGTCAACTGCGGCAATAACCGGTTTTTTGCGATCACGATAAACGAACCCGCCAAATCCACCGCGGGAAGTATTGAGTGCAGCGGCCTGACCCGAATTGATCGCTTTGAGGTCTGCACCAGCGCTGAACACTGGACGTTCTTGACCGGCGGTATTTGCGGTAAGAATGCCGACCCATACATTCTCGTCTTGTTCAAGTTTGTCGATTGCTGCTTCAAGACGATTGGCCACATCACCATTGACGGCGTTACGAGCCTCGGGACGATTGAGCGTGATGATTGCAATTTTTCCACGGACTTCATATTCGACGATGTTTGACATAACGCGAGACTAATTGATCAGTCGGTCTCGATAGCAGGCGGGGCGTCGGTCACTGGCACGTGCTCGGCTGGTACTTGCTCTGTTGGTGCTTCATCAATCGGCTTTGGCGCGGTCGCCAGGTCGATAGTCGTCACCAGAACATTTGTATCTACCGACGCATTCGCACTTAATGGCGTGCTCGCAGATTTTTTGTCTTTCGGCTTGCGTTTGAACTCGCGCTTCGGGCGAGGCGGTCGCAACGGGCGGGGCGTCTGTGCACCAGGTTTGACTTCGATCGCAAATAGTGTGGCAATCTGCGGAATTAGAGGTGCGAGGCGCTTGACGGTTTGTCGCAAAGCATCGGTTGTGGCTTGTGGAGCGCCAAGTGGTTTTACCGCAGTTCGAATCGGTGAGAATGCAAGTGCTTCAAGAACTGCAATCCAACGGTCTGAACTTGCTTCGTTTGACAACGAATCTGCCGCCGCCTTCGCGAGTTGCTGACCAAGTTCAACCGGAAACAAAACTCCTGCTTTTGGCGGTTCGCCAGAAAGTTTGATCGCGCGCAAAACTCGCACGGCAGCGAGTGAAGCCTTGATGTCTTCGAGCCATTGAGACATTTCGGTTTCTTGGCGCTGTTTGAGTGCCAACTTCAATTCTGTGGCGAGTTCGCGAGTTGACTCGTCACGCACCACCATCGGATCATCAGCACCGACGACCACAGCTCTCAGATCACGCAGATCGAGTTGAAGCAAATCTTTCTTTGCTGCTTCGGCCTTGTCAAGCCACTCGGCGACCTTGAGCTTTGGCAAAATATCTTGCGCCATCGAGATCAAACCGTCGGCTTTGACTTCTGGTTTACCGTCAGCTTTTAACTTAACGTTTTGTGTCTTGATCGCTTCACGCACGGCTCGCAAACCACCGTCAAGCACCCGCTCGGCGACGCTGCGTTGCTCTTCGGGTAAAGAGGCGAGAACTGCGCGACGATGAGTGCGACCAGGTTTGATGCGTTTGGCTACTGGACGAATTGGAAGTTGAACGACGGGCGGCGCTGCCGAATCGCTCGGTGAACGAGGTGTTCGAGGTGCACGAGGTGGTCGCTCGCGACGTGGCTTATCGGACCCCTCAGAAGTTGCTGGACGATCGGTGCGTGGACCACGTTTGTCGCGACGTGGCTTGTCATCTTTGTTTTTTGATTTTCGTGCCAGTTTTTCGGTGACTGCCGTAAACGGTTTATCGTCAATTAGTTGAAGAAAAGTTGCCTTTTGTGATTTGTCACGCTGTTGAACGACGCTAAGAACGGTGATGCCATCAATATCAAAATCGGCTTCGATCTTAAGTACATCGCCCACTTTGCTTAAGTCTGGAAGCATCGTTGCTTCGACCAAGCCCTTTGGAACTTTTGCGCCAGCAGCCCGCCAAGTCCACATGCCGTCCTCGCGCGCACTGGTTAATTCAACATCAAGACGCCTGGACATGAGTCATTACGGTATAGGCAAATCAATGATTTGCCATCTTCGAGCAGCGTCAGCGCGCCGAAAATACAAACACTTACGAAATTTTACAAAGAAAAGACTACGGTGAAGCCATGGCGATATATGCACTCGGGGATCGAGTACCCAAAATTCACGAGACTGCATTTGTGCATCCCGAAGCCGTCGTGATTGGATCTGTTGAAATCGGCGCCGAATCAACTATCTGGGCCGGTGCCGTGTTGCGCGGCGATGATGGCGAAATTCAAATCGGCGCGCGAACAAGCATTCAAGACAATTGCGTGCTGCACACGATGCCGGATACACCGACGATTGTGGGCGACGATTGCATAATCGGACACATCGTGCACCTTGAATCTTGCACGATCATGTCAGGTGCACAAGTTTCGTCGGGAGCAATAGTTTTGCATCGAGTCGTGGTCGAATCGGGGGCGATTGTCGGGGCGAACTCAGTCGTACTAAATGACACGATCGTGCCTGCTGGAGCGCTTGCAGTCGGTTCACCTGCGGTGATCAAAGAGGGTCGGGCTCGCGTCGAAGATCTTGAACACGGCGTAAGTACTTATGTAGCCAAAGGGAAACTTTTTGCGACGAAGTTGCGCAAGATTCGTGATTAACTCGGTTATTTTGCTAGCTAATCGCTGACAATAGCTGGCTTAGATCAAGACGTTCTGACTCGATCAAATAATGATGCGCGGCATCGCGACGAAATTGGGAGCAAAGATCTGGTCTGAAGAATCTCGCTCCTTCTCTGATCACGTAATTGAGAATAAAAAATCTGTAAGCGAACGGTAGAAACTGAATTTCAATCTCGCTAAGTGGATTGATCCGATGATAGGCCGCGATAAATTTCACAAATCGTGGTTCAGTAAGTGTGTGTGCAGAGTAAGCGAATTGGGTTTGGTCACCCGTGCGAGAAGACACTCGACTAAGGAAGTAAAAATCAAGTAGGCGAGACTCAACTCGAAACCAGTCGTAGTCCCAACGGGTCGAAAGTCTGAACGAACGGGCCGCTTGGTCGGTGCTCGGACCAACCGAAAAATTACCCAAGTTCCAATCCACCAAAATTGGAATGCGTCGCCATTCGTCGTAATGAACTTTTTCGAGATGCAACAGAAAGTCGTGAGTGAACCGCTGCAATGTCGAAATAGATTGTGAATCAAGTTGAAAGTGTTTTTCCGCTTGTTCTTCGCGCAGCAAGTCGTAAAGATGAACTGCATCACTTTTTACCGAATTAGAAGTTGGCGGCAACGACGGTGCGAGGTTTGCACAGGCCAGATGAAACTCAGCGATCTCGCTAGCAAGCGCAACGATGTCGTTGTCATCGAGAATTTTCGGTAAGCCAGTTTGTCCTTGCACATCCGAGTAAAACACCGCCCAACAGTCGCCGTCGTACCAAGTGAATGGTCGACCATTTTTTGTGAGAACCTCGGCCAGAAAGCCCGACCAACGACCACCCCTTAGTTCGGCGCTGCACCGGGCGAGCCGATCGTGGTCTTCTGCGAACTGAAAATATGATCCATATGAACTGACTTTTGCAATCAGTGACGAGCCATCTGAGAGAGTGAGGCGAAACACTCTGTTCGTTGAGACGTGGGCCGAGACCTCATCGAATGCGATGATCTGACGCGCGTCGACCAAACTTGACCAGGCGTCGAGAACATTTTGCCGCGCATTGGGCAGGGCTTCCGAAGAAATATTTTGCGACGAAGCCATGCTTCAGTCTCGCAGAAAACGAATCTTTATTTAATTTGATCGAGCGCGAATGCCGATCGGGGCGATGAGATGAAAACCTGCTTGATGACGCTGTTCTTCTGATTCGCCACCCCAAAAACCATATTCATGATGATCCCGGGCGAATTCTTTACAGGTTTCTAGCACTTGACACGATTCGCAAACCGTGCGCGCTATTTGCTCGCGTCGCTCGCGCGCTTGAGGGCGCTCGGCGGCCGGCGGAAAAAATACATCTGTCAGGCCACGACACGCCGCGACGTTCATCCACTTGTCGTCTGTCTCGACTCTTCGTTGATAGAAGTCATTCGCTGACACAATCAGCAGGATAGGGGATAATCAACTGACCAGTCAATTAAATCTTGAGCGCTTGTGAAACCCCTTCAGCGAAGATCTCGATGTCGTCGACAGTCATATCCCAGGCGGTCATCCAGCGGTATTGATTGTTGGGCAGGTCCCAATCCCAAAAGAAAGTCCACTCTCGGAGCGCTGCGGCCGCGGGCTCATGGATCGTCGGAAACAAACTGTTGACCGCAGGGGGAGTGGTCAAACCAAGCGACTTGTGGTGGCGGGTTCGCTCAAAGAGGGCGAGCGCCATTGCGTTGGCATTGTTGGCAAGTTTGAACAATAAATCATTTTGCAAAAATTCGACATATTGGGCCGAAACGAATCTCATTTTCGAGTTGAGTTGACCCACTTGTTTGCGGACGTATCCGACGCGCGAGGCGAGACTCGTGTTAAAAAATACGACAGCTTCACCAAACATCAGACCGGCTTTCACTCCGCCGAAACTCAGAACGTCGACACCTGCATCAATCGTGAAACTTCGCAGTGCTTTGGCCGTGGCGCCGAGTGCTGCGGCGGCGTTGGTGATGCGAGCGCCGTCCATGTGCACGAGCATGCCGAGTTCATGTGCAGTGTCGCAGATTTGGCGAACTTCCTCGGCTGTGTAGATCGTGCCGAGTTCGGTGGCTTGAGTAATCGATACCACCGCTGGTTCAGCATGATGAATGTTTCCACGCAAGTGCGCGACACTTCGAATGTCGCTTGGTCGAAGTTTGCCGTCAATAGTTGGAATGTCGATTAACTTCGCACCAAGAAATCTTTCTGGTGCACCTGCTTCATCAACTGCGATGTGCGCCGTGGCCGAGCAGATGACTGCTTGGGCCGGTTGGAGCATGCAGGCGAGTGCCAGAACATTTGCTCCTGTACCACCAAAAACAAACTCGGTGACCACATCGGCGTCAAACAATTGATTGAAGAGCATTTTTGCCTGCGGCGTGTATTCATCGTGACCGTAGCCAAGTGCGTGAAAATTGTTGGCGCGATTGATCGCCGCAAGAATCTCGGGATGAATACCGGCCGCATTATCTGAGGCCATCAGGCGTTGGGGTGGAGGCAGTGATATCTTCACCAAACAAGTATGCCTTTGAGATATCCACCAACAATCAGTGGATTCGGCGTAGGTTTTCGTCATGACAAAATCATCTGATGAATCAACAATCTCTGGTCTGAAAACCCTTGATTCAGCACGCTGTCAGTGGTGCCGGTCACCGATTACTCAGCGATCTGGGGCTGGTCGGCCACGGCGATTTTGCTGCCAGTCATGTCGCCAATGGGATTGGGTCGCGCGCCAGCGGGCGACAGAGTTAGCCCTCAGCGAAGACGAATTGGTCATCGCCCGCAAAGAATTAGACGCTCTGCGCGACCAGGTTTATGTATTGCGATGTGCGATAGCCGACGTTGAGGCCGACCTAGACCCGTCAGTCGACCCAACGACGCGTGACTTCAAGGCGGCACTGAAGTGGTTGCTACAGGCTGCCAAACCATTGGCACAAGATCAGTTGCATCCAAGCCCAAGCCGAGCGGCATGATCCAATATTCGTGGTTCTCAAGGTTTGATGGTTCTAGGGGTTTCGCCCATAATGTTAGTTATGTAAAGTTAATCTAGATTAGAACAGAGCAAATAGACACTTTGACTAGCCCCCCAACGACACCGCCCAAAAAAATGTTGCCATCATCTGGTTGGTCGGCGACCCACGTATTCGACAGTCTCGAAGCAATGCGAGACGGCGATGTGCGCTGGCGCGAGGGTCGAGCCTTCAGTCTCGCCTACAACGCTGGACCCGACGCCCTAGCCGTGGCTGAAGAGGCCTACAGGCGTTTTAGTGGTGAAAATGCGCTGAACACCGACGCCTTCCCCAGCCTCAAACGGATGCAGTCTGAGGTCGTGGCGATGGCTGGTGTGTGGCTCGGTGCGACTCGCCAATCGGCCGGCTTCATGACTTCAGGCGGCACAGAGAGCATCCTCATGGCTGTAAAAGCAGCACGCGATCGCCTGCGCGCTGAGCGTGGGATTGGCAACCCGAACATGGTCATGCCTACATCGGCTCATGCCGCGTTCGCCAAGGCTGGTGCATATTTCGGTGTCGAAGTTCGTCGTGTTGCGGTACTCCCCGACTGGCGCGCAGATGTTGCTGCAATGCGCGATGCAGTGGATCAAAATACGGTGCTGATTGTTGGTTCGGCGCCACAATATCCGCAAGGTGTTGTTGACGACATCGTCGGTATCGCCAAGATTGCAATTGACACAGAGATTAACTGTCATGTTGACGCTTGCATGGGTGGCGTCACGCTCGCCTATTTGGCACGACTCGGCCAAGACGTTGCCCCATGGAATCTGCAGGTGCCTGGTGTCAGTTCAATTTCTGTCGACCTGCATAAATTCGGCTACACATCAAAGGGCGCCTCGGTGATTATCTATGCGTCAAAATATTTGCGTTCGTTTCAGGGCTTCGTCACCGACGATTGGCTCGGTGGTGTGTACGGATCATCGGGCGTGCTTGGCACAAAATCAGGCGGTTCGATTGCCAGTGCCTGGGCTGTGATGCACTTTTTTGGTGACGATGGCTATCTACGGCTCACGCGTCAGGCACGCGAAGCAACGCTGCAACTCGCAGATGCTATTCGTAGTTCTGGTGAACTTATTCTGCGTGCCGAGCCCGAAACGACTCTGCTCTGTTTTGGTGCGCGCGACCCAGGTGTCTTAAATGTTTTTGCCGTCGCCGCTG
>JAQCDY010000048.1 GCA_027729785.1 Actinomycetota bacterium
GCGTTAAGCGCAGTTTCGAGCACCGGTTGTCCCGGGATTCGTGCCACCGAAGATTCGTCGCTGGTCATCGCCCGACGCAGTGGTTTTGGCGGCGTTGCACCAGATGGCGGGGTCATCGAAGTTGTGTAGTCATTTTGTGCACTTAGAGCTTGAATCAACGCAACCCGGGTTTCCTCGCCCGTTGCATAACGATGGTCGGGGTTTCGTGCCAACAATTTATGAATCACGCGCACAAGTTGGGGTGCCAGTGAAGGTCGCAAGTGAGCCAAATCGGTTGGTTCGCGTTGCAATCGGGCCAAAGCAGTGTCGGCATCAGTCTCCCCTAAAAACGGAACTTTTCCGGCGAGGCATTCGTATAGAACAAGACCAAGACCGTAGAGATCGGCGCGACCATCAAGCTGCTTGCCACGAACTTGCTCTGGTGAGAGATATTTCGCCGTGCCCATCATGATGTTGTCATGGGTTAAATCTTCACCAGAGGCAACCAGCGCTTTTGCAATCCCAAAATCTGCGAGCAAAAATTTTCCGTCAGGAGTCAGCAAAATATTTCCTGGTTTAACATCGCGGTGCACGAGCCCGGCGTGGTGCGCGGCATCTAGTGCCGCGGCCATTGCTGCTCCCATGTGAATCGTCAGCATCGGTCCAAGTCGTTTGCGGCGATCCAAAAGTTCGCGAAGACTTTTTCCTTGGATGTATTGCATCACCACCGCTTGGCGATTATCGTCTTCGACCGTGTCGTAGACAGCGACAATGTTCGGGTGATTCAGACCCGCACAAGCGATTGCTTCTCGGCGAAATCGTTCAGCGACGACCAAATCGCTGACAAGTTGTGGCTTCAATAACTTCACCGCAATTTGACGGTTCAAAAATGTGTCAAAACCAAGCCAAACTTCGGCCATTCCACCTCGTGCGATTTGGCGGTCGAGCCGGTACCTGCCGCCCAAAAGGCGTTTGGGATCATTGTTTAATTCGTTGGGTTCTGGCCTCATCTATGAATGATGACGCTAGTTCTGCGCGCATCACGAAGTGGGGAATGTCAGTATGCGAAAATTTTTCGTGGCGACAATTGCGAACTATTTGACGTGGAAAGCTACGCCCATTGTGCCCACGCCCGTGTGCGAACCGATCACTGAACCAACCTCACCGACGATGATCTCGCCCGAGTAGACGGTCTTGAGTTGGGCAACGAACGCATCCAAATCACTGCACTGGGCGTGCAAAACGGCCAAACTTGTAATTTGGCCAGCTGATTTAACTTTCTCGACCAAGAATGCCAAGGCTTTACTTCGGGTGCGTTCTTTGCCGCCTTCCATTATTTTGCCCTCGCGCACTTCGACGATTGGCTTGATCGACAGCGCTGAAGCAAAAAGCGCCTTTGCCCCACTGACTCGACCACCTTTCTTCAAGTTCTCGAGGGTGTCGAGAGCACCAAAAACGCGTGTGCGTTCACAGTATTCGGCAGTCTTGGCTGCCAACTGATCAAGGGTTATAGACGGGTTATCCAGCAACATTTGCGCGGCAGCAAGCACATTGACACCTTCACCCATAGACGCCGATCTGCTGTCAATAAATTTAATCGGCACGCTTACGCCAGATTCTTTGGCACCGGTTTCAGCCGACTGGATAGTTGCTGAAAGTTCGCGCGACAAACCAATCATCAAGATGCCGGTTGCTCCTTGGGCTGCGAGCGCTTTGTATGCCTCGGCGAATTTGCCGGGTGCCGGTGCCGCGGTTTGCGGCAATACTGGCGACTCGGCGCAACGCTTCCAGAACTCTTGTGTTGTCAAACTTGTACGGTCCGTAAATTCTTGGTCACCGATGCTGAATGTAAGTGGCACGATCGTGATGTTGTGTTTGCGCGCCAGTGCTTCTGGAAGGTCACAGGCTGAGTCGGTGATGATGCGAATGGTCATGGTTTTGATCGTAGTACAGGGTGGTTCTTGCTGACTTTTTTACGGTATTTTCGGCGAATATGTGCCACCCACCAAGTTGCGAGCAGCAACAATCCGACGCCGGTCACGATTTGGCCAAGACCCGCAAGCGCGTTGACACGCGCAGACACTTCAATTTTCTTGCCGAGTTGACTAAGACCGTCTGCCGTGAAGATTCTCACTTCAACCGGAAACAATCCGTTCGACAACGCGACGACTTCAACCACGAGTTCTTTCGAACTGTTGGCCGGTATTTCGACCGTCTCAACGCCCTTGCTGAACCGAAGTTTTGAACTCACAACTTTCACTTGAACCGTCATTGCAAACTCAGAAGAGTTTTGTAAATCAAGTCGCAACTCGCTTTCGCGACCACCAAGTGTGAATGTCGTGCCTTCTTGAAGCGTCACCGATTGACGGATCTTTTTCAGTTCACTTCGAGTCACTGAAATAAATTCATCGCATTGGGCATCAGTCATCGAGTCGCTTGACATCACCAATAAGAGTTGTTCCCAGTCTTGCCACACTTGGGCGTCGGGGCTTATTGTCGTGCGTAGCTTCTCGATGTCGCTGCGTAAGTTGGTAATTTTTGTTGCACGCTCGACAAAACTCGCGATGTTCACTTTTGGCAGAGTTGGCTTGTACGCATCCAGTCTTGGCGCTGGCAAATTAGCCATCGTGCGCAGGGCAACTTGTTGTGGAACGCGACTTAAAATAAGCATTGCTTCATGGATTAAATCCCCGTTGTACACCGAGCCATCGCGTGAAGTCAAAATAATTCTGCGCAGGGCTGGCGTGCCTCCTTCGCTTTCAATCTGACTGCGTTGAGCCAAAATTTGCGCAGCAAGATAGGTCCCCGCAGAAAATGCGTTATTGGTTGGCTTGCTGAGTTGGTCGACATAGTTTTTGTCGGCAAGGTGCAGCGAGATATCAGTTTTGTTGCTGGATAGCCGATATGGTCGGGCGGCATTGTCAAATTCGCCAAGCGCGGCACTTGATGTTGGCAACATAATCACCGAGCGAACACCTGCTTTGACGACTAGATCGAGTCCATTTTGGTCAAGTGGGTTTTTAGCGAACCAAACATTCGAAACAATTCTTGATGTTGGTAAAAGTTGTTGCCAGGTCGCAGCCCCTCGTTCAAGAAGCGACTCAAACTGATCTGCTTGCTTGTTTGTGCTGGCAGCCGATGGATCAAATTGAATGTATGTCGTAGAAACAATCGGTGTAGTTCCAAGTGCGGCCACTAGTTGCACCAGCAAAGACTGATCGGCTGGATCAGTAGAGCGAGTCAGGCCGTCAATCAGCTCAGGGGAAATTTGAACCGTCACTCTTGGTGCGTCAAGTTTTAATAGTTTTATCAACTTTTCGAGTTTTGTGCGTGTTGTCTGATTTATCAGTCGAGACCCATCTGGTTGCAAAGTGATTGGTGCGTCTAGGGAGACGATTGCATGCACAGGCATTGGTTTGAGCACCCGTGACGGGTTATATCTATTGATAAAACTCAACAACGACGCGCGGGAAACGCCGTTCACGAATACTTCGACTCGCACTGGGTAGACACCAGGACCAGAAAATTCAATTCGTCGCGTGCCCGAAGAAATGTCTGTAGACAGCGCGATTAATTCGAATTGACCATCTGTTCTGCGAGTCACTTCACGAATCGTCAAGTCGACCGAATCGGTAACGACGAATTCTTCGGTTGCGTCATTGAGTGCTTGCACTTGTTTTTGGCCAGCAGTTATTTTCTGACCGAGTGAAACACGAAAAACTGCCGACTCGTTGAAGGTAATTTCGTCGACCAATGCTTCAGAGGTGATGCCGAAGACAAAGCGCAGATTGCCCGACGTGTATATATGAAAGTTTTGCGCGGTCAGCGTCAGCTGGTTTGAATCAACCGCGGCATTTGACTTCTGGGCTGAAAGGGTCGTCAAGAAGACACAGTTGACTAATACGAAAGTCAGCACGAACCTGAATGTGAACGAGAGTTTTTCGGCTTTAGAACGATAAATCACGACATAATCACGCTAATGCTCACGCGGTTGCTAACTGAGCAAACACATCACTTGGCGCAACCTTGTGCGTAGCCTGTAGAGCGTGGTGCCACAGCGCTTCGCGCCAGTTATGAGCGAAATAGCTCCAATTGCTTCGAGGTTTCGTGACGCCGGGTTCAAACTATTTTTAGTTGGTGGCACTGTTCGCGATTTAATGCTGGACCGAAGTGTCGATGAATTGGATTTTGATCTAACCACGGACGCACTACCCGAGCAGATCAAGTCGGTGCTTGCTGGTTGGTGCGATTCGATCTGGACTCAGGGTGAAAGATTCGGCACGATTGGTGCGAAAAAGGGTGATCGTGTTTATGAAATCACGACTCATCGCGCCGAAGCATATTCGCCCGATTCACGTAAGCCCGATGTGCAATTTTCAAAAGACATTCACGAAGATCTTTCACGTCGCGATTTCACGATCAACGCCATGGCCCTTGAAGTAACCAACGACTCGCCTGTTCTTGTAGACCCATTTAACGGCATGTCTGACTTGATGGGCAAAGTTTTGCGCACGCCTTTATCGCCTGAGGTCAGTTTCAGCGACGACCCTTTGCGGATGATGCGTGCAGCGCGTTTCATTTCAAGTCTCGGCATGGTTGCAGTGCCGGAGTTGGTCGTAGCGGTCAAGGCGATGTCTGATCGCATCACGATTGTTAGTGCCGAGCGAATTCGCGACGAGTTCGACCGACTGATAGTCACCGATCGACCATCATTTGGTTTGTGGTTTTTGGTCGACAACGGTTTGTCTGCGCATTTTTTGCCAGAGCTCGCAGCGATGCAACTCGAGCAAGATCCGATTCATCGACACAAGGATGTTTTGACGCACACGCTCGCAGTAATTGAAAACGTCAAGAGCGATGAGCCGTGTGATTTTCGTATCACGCGTTTGGCGGCACTATTTCATGACGTCGGCAAGCCAAAAACGCGGGCGATTCGCCCAGGCAAGGGCGTAACTTTTTATCATCATGAAGCCGTGGGTGCACGCATGACCCGTGATCGCATGCGCAAACTGCGATATTCGGTGCAAGACATCGAGACGGTTGCCGAATTGGTTGCACTCAGCGCGCGATTTCATACATATCAAATGGGTTGGACAGACGCGGCGGTGCGCAGATATGTGCGCGACGCAGGCGCGCACTTAGCCGAATTAAATGTTTTGACTAAAAGTGACTGCACGACTCGTAACGAAAAAAAAGTTGCCGCACTCGCGCGGCGCATGGACGAACTTGAACAACGCATCGCCGAACTCACGGCGCGTGAGGAACTTGCCGCAATGCGTGCAGAAATGGACGGCGCGCAAATAATGGAATTTTTGAACATCAAACCGAGCCGACATGTTGGTAATGCTCTGGAATTTTTAATGGAGATTCGCATTGAAGAAGGTTTACTCGGCGAGCAAGAGATACGCAATCGTTTGAAATCTTGGTGGGACTTGCAGAACAAGTAATTTGATTTGTTAAGGTTTAGCCAACATGCCACGCAAACAGACACAAAAAAAACAGAGCAACGAGCCTGAAGATTTATATCTTGGCGAGATTGATCATCGGTTGACGCGTCGCGCAGTTATAAACAATTTTCGTGGCGGAACAATTTCGCAAGAGAGCATTTGCGATGCACACCCAGAACTGTTGCGTGTGGCGCGCAACTTTGGCAGGCCAACGCGGGCTAAATGTCCAATTTGTGTCAACGACCAACTAGTCACGGTCACCTATTTGTTTGGTCCGAGGCTGCCGAGGCATGGCAAATTCATCGCCACGAGAGACGAGATCGAACAGTTCGCCCGTCGACCCGAGCAGTTCACCGCCTATTTGGTTGAGGTTTGCCGCAGTTGCTCGTGGCACCATTTGCTTAAAACTCGCAACATTTAAGTCGCTGTAAAAACCCTGCAACAGGCCTGTGGCACTGTGCTGGCGTGCCGTTACACTTCGAAGTTCACATACCTGCCCCTTCGGGGGCCCCAGCTTCGTGTTGGGTCCGAAGGGAGTTATCACGTTCATGCGTGCATATGAATTAATGGTCATCATCAACGGCAACCTCGAAGAGTCGGCTGCTCACAGCTGGTTGGGCGTCATCACCAAATCAGTTACAACTGCCGGCGGAGCCGTCCACGGCACACCTGACTGGTGGGGCAAGCGTCGCTTGGCTTATCCAATCAAAAAACAAAACGATGGCTACTACGCAATTTTTAATATCACGGCACCTGGTGGTGCTCTTGATGGAGCAGAACGTGCGATGCGCATCGCTGATGATGTGTTGCGACACAAACTCCTCCGCCTTCCTGATGACGAAGCCGCACGCCGTGGTCTTGTAGTCACAGCAAATTCGTAAGCAATCCACAAAATTAAGGGGACACAAATCAAATGGCTGACAACAGCATCACACTCGTCGGAAACTTAACTCGCGACCCAGAAATTCGATTCACGGCAACTGGTCGAGCAGTCGCCTCGTTCGGCATCGCCGTAGGCCGTCGCTATCAGGTCAACGGCGAATGGCAAGAGCAAACTTCATATTTCAATGTCACTGCGTGGGGCCAACTCGGCGAAAACGCAGCGGCCACATTTGCCAAAGGCACGCGAGTCGTCGTAACGGGTCGTCTTGAACAACGCGAATACACCTCACGCGAGGGTGAAAAGCGCACCGCGATCGATGTCATTGCCGACGAACTCGGGCCAAGTTTGCGCTGGGCAACCGCAACGGTTGTGCGCACCCCAAAACAAGACAGCCAAGGTGGCGGTTCGGCTAATCGCCCAGCCAACACCGGCACCAACCCAGGCACCAACCCAGGCACTGAAGCAACGCCATTTGATGGCGAAGAACCTTTCTAATTCGTTAACTCAGCCAACACACAAACAAGGACTTCCCTATGACAAGTAAATCCAACAAACTCAGAGCGAAAAAAGCGTTGCTTCGCAAACCAAAGAAGCGCCCAAACATGATGGTGCAAGAAAAAGTTGGCTTTGTTGATTACAAAGACGTCAACTTACTGCAGCGCTATATGTCTGATCGCTCCAAGTTGCGCGCGCGACGAATGAACGGCAATTCCGTGCAACAACAGCGCGACATCGCGACTGCGGTTAAAAACGCCCGCGAAATGGCGCTGTTGCCCTACACCAAGCGTGTTTCTGCAACACGCGCGCCACGCGAACGAGGCGAAAATGGTTCAGACGATCGTGGTCCTCGCCGTCCGAGGCGTGATGAGGGGACAGGCGATTCGACCCGCGTTGAAATCGCAGAAAATATTTCGGCAGAAGTCACCAACGCTGCAACTGTTGAAGCCATCGTCGACGGACCGACATCATGAAAGTTTTGCTTCGTTCAGATGTCAAGGGCGTCGGTCGCCGTGGCGACGTTGTAAACGTGTCGTCGGGTCATGCTCGCAATTTCTTGTTGCCAAATGATTTGGCGATAGTGGCTAACGAAGGCACGATTGCTCAGGCAGACATAATGCGCAAGTCGCGCGAATTGCAGGTCGCCGCCGATCGTGAATCGGCACGACTTGTTGCAGCATCGCTTGCCACAACCGTGATCACAATTGCTGCGAAGGCTGGCAATGAGGGCCGTTTGTTTGGCTCAATCAATGCTGCAGAAATCGTCAAAGCAATTCTTGACCAAACAGGCGTGACGATTGATCGCAAAGCAGTGCAAATCGAGGCACCGTTGCGTCAACTTGGCGAGCATACGGTCTTGGCCGTGGTTTTTGATGATGTCGTTGCAACACTCAAAGTCAATATCGTCGCAAAATAAACTTTGTCGGCTACGAGTGGTTATCAATTAGTTATCCACCAGTTGTCCCCAGAAGAATCACAGGGTTATACCCGTAGCAATCAACAGGCAAACTAGGGCATTGTGTAGTCATGTCAATTGCTGAATTTTCTCGTGGTGATCGTGTCGCCGCACAGCAACGATCAATAAACAGAATTCCGCCTCACAGCATCGAAGCAGAAGCATCGTTGCTGGGCGCGATGTTGTTGTCGCGAGACGCAGTCGGCGTTGCATTTGAACGCGGGGTTCGATCAGATGAATTTTATAAACCGGCGCACCAACACATTTACGATGCAATTCGTTCGCTGAACACCGCGGGTGAACCAGTTGATCCGATAACTGTTGGTGATGAACTTCGCCGAAATAATTTATTAGATGGCATCGGTGGTATTGATGCACTTTTGACATTGCAAAATGCGACGCCCGCAATTACAAGTGCCGAGCGCTACGCAAAAATCGTGCGTGAAACGGCTTCGCTGCGCAGATTGATTTCGGTTGCTTCTGAAATTGCCGAGATCGCCTATAGCGGCCCCGAAGACGTGGCTAAAGCGCTCGACGAATCAGAGTCGAAAATTTTCGACGTATCTGAAACAAATATCGGGGATACTTCGCAAAAGCTGGGCGTTTTGGTGAACGATGCGATGGAGAAACTCGAGGATCGTGCCAACAACAAAGAGATGATCACCGGCACCGCAACTGGGCTCGATGATCTGGATAAAATTTTGCTCGGTTTTCAGCCGGGCACCCTGAACATTTTGGGCGCTCGACCCGCGATGGGCAAGTCGGCTTTGGCGCTTGGTGTCGCCGTGCATGTGGCGCGTACTTCGGGCAAGCAAGTTCTGTTTTTTTCGCTCGAAATGGGCACCGCTGAACTTGTGCAACGAATTCTCGCCAGTGAAGCGGGCGTCGATTCAAAAATTCTGCGCAGTGGTCGACCATCACCAAACGATTGGACAAAAATTGGTCACGCCGTTGGGCGACTGGATGTTCCGTTGATTATTGATGACAGCCCAGGCACCTCAGTCGGGGCAATTCGTGCCAAGGCGCGTCGCGTCGTCAGCCGTCAAGGTGATATTGCGCTTATTGTCATCGACTATCTGCAACTCATGGGTGGGGATGGCAAGCCAGAGAATCGTCAACTTGAAGTAAGCGAGATCAGTCGAAAACTCAAGTTGCTGGCTCGCGAATTCAATATTCCGATTTTGGCATTGAGTCAGTTGAGTCGTGGTCTCGAAGCAAGAACCGATAAGCGACCGACACTCTCGGATTTGCGCGAGTCTGGCGCCCTTGAGCAAGACGCCGATGTCGTGATGTTTTTGTATCGCGACGAGGTTTACAACCCAGACAACAAAACCGAAATGGGCGCCGCTGAACTTAACGTGTCGAAACATCGCGCAGGCCCGCTTGGCAAAGTGCGCCTCGCCTGGTTGGCCGCTTACACGCGCTTCCAAAATTTCGCGCCTGATCCCAATTCGAACTAGTCATGTTTCTCGGCGAAGACATTTTGGCGTGGATGGTAATTGCACTTGGTGGGGCGATGTTCGCCGGCAACGTCACCGCGTTAGTTCGCCCACCCAAAAAGCATCGCGATGCCAACGATTTAACCAAGGCGCCAGTTGTGCGCAGTGTGGTGATGGCAACGATCGGTGCTATCGCCGCCTTGTGGGCACTTGCTAGTTTGCTCTGAAACAAATACAGAACTTGTAACTAGTTACCAGTCACTAATTCTTCGAGATTCTTTTTTCTTGCTGGCATGGCGCTTGCCATCAAGGCGGCGTTTGACCGATGCCCGAGTCGGCTTTGATTTTCGCCGATCCGGTGTGGGTGGCTTTGCGGCATTATCAATTATTTCTATAAGTTGCGTCAGACAAAATTGACGATTGCGCCATTGGCTACGACTGGTTTGATTAGTTACACGTACTTTTATTGAGAGCGCATTTGTCACTCTCCGAACTAAAACTTCTGGCCCGGTGATCTCATTAATCGCAACGGTCAAAGTCGCCTTTGAAGATGTTTTATTAATATGTTGTCCACCTGCCCCACCCGAGCGGGCAAAACTCCATCGCAAAGCAGCGCTTGGTACGACTAAGCCTCTAGTAGTTCGCAGATCTTCGTCAGGTTTCACTTCGGCAAGTCTTGCCCAAGTTTTGAGCGGGTGACGGGAATCGGACCCGCGTATTCAGCTTGGGAAGCTGATGTTCTACCACTGAACTACACCCGCAGTGCTGCAATTGAGCGTACCAACGCCTGTTTGAAGCCAAAATTTCACTTTGGTTAGGAATTCACTATGGTTTTCTCATTGTGATTCTGTCTGATCGAAGCATCAAAGAGGCGCTAGAGGCCAAGAGGATCATCATTGATCCACTTGATATGTCTTGTATTCAGCCGTCATCAATTGACGTCAAGGTTTCTAACTTGTTTCGCGTGTTTCGCAATCACACGGCCAGCACGATCGACGTCAAACGCGATCTGAGCGAGTTGACCGAACTCGTCGAGATCGAACCAAACGGTGTGTTCATGTTGCACCCGGGCGAATTCGTTTTGGGTTCGACGCTTGAGCGCATAGCAATTTCCAACGACCTTGTGGCTCGCGTTGAAGGCAAAAGTTCTTTGGGTCGTCTCGGTTTGTTGATTCACTCGACTGCCGGTTTTATTGACGCCGGTTTTGACGGGCACATCACGCTCGAACTTTCGAATGTCGCAAATTTGCCAATCACGATTTATCCGGCAATGAAAATCGGACAAGTAAGTTTCATGACGATGACCACACCAGCCGACAAGCCGTATGGTTCGGGTGCTAGTGGCTCAAAATATCAAGGTCAGCGCGGCCCGACGCCGAGCCGCTATTTCGAAAACTTTTAATAGCTAACTGCAACTTGTGTGCAACTAGGGGACGTGACACGCCGCGCAAAACGACATAAAACAACACAAACACGCCTGACACGGCAGTCGGAAAATTCCGGATTTACCCGCCTGTACACTGAGAAGGCAAGGTTTTGCCCTCGTAGCTCAGCGGATAGAGCAGAAGACTT
>JAQCDY010000049.1 GCA_027729785.1 Actinomycetota bacterium
TGTGCAAGAAGAAAAAGGCAACGCCCTCGCCAAAGAAATCGGCGGCGCATATTGCAAAGTCGATGTGACGAATACGCAAGACATAATCAACGCCACCGAGATGGCCAAGTCGATGGGCCCCGTTCGTGTGCTGGTGAACTCAGCCGGCATCGGTTGGGCGCAACGCACCGTCGGCAAAGACGGTAGTTACGAGTCGGCAGCCAACCTCGACGCGTTCAAAAAAGTTATTGCGATCAACTTGGTTGGTTCATTCGACTGCATTCGCATCGTCGGCACCGCAATGAGCACCACCGAACCACTCGAGCACGGCGAGCGTGGAGCAATCGTCAACATTGCATCAGTTGCCGCCTACGACGGTCAGATCGGCCAGGCCTCTTACTCGGCATCAAAGGGCGGAGTAGTCGGCATGACTTTGCCGATCGCTCGCGATCTTTCGGCAATCGGCATCCGCGTAAATACGGTTGCGCCAGGACTAATTGACACTCCTATATATGGTCAAGGCGAAGCCAGCGAAAACTTCAAGGCAAACCTCGAAAAGGGTGTTCTGTTTCCGCATCGCCTCGGTGCACCAGATGAACTCGCGAGCATGGTCGTCGAGTGCATCACGAATAGTTATATGAATGCCGAGTCGATTCGCGTCGACGGCGGCATACGGATGCCGCCGAAGTGACGAATCGATAATTCGCGTGGCTAGTAACCACGTTCTTCACCGTCATCCATTTACGCCGTTCGACGAAACACCGTCTGCGGATACCGCGTCGTTCAAAGCGATGCCGATACCCGAGCAGATTTTGCCGCAAATTGCTGGCGAGAATTTTCGTCATCGTCTTGGCATCTGGCCGCTTGATCTTGCCAATTGGCTGCCTCGAGATGCAGAAACAGATTTGACACTTGATTTAAAGAAAAAACTTTTGTCGTCACGCCGCGACGAAGTCGTGGGGTTACAGCCAGGTGGCGACGATGTCGCGCAAGAAGCCGCAATGCTGGTCAGTCAGTGGGTGGGCGTCGGTTCATCGAGCACTGGCATCGACGCGCTAGTCGAGGCGAGTTTGCTGGTGGCCGATGATCTCGTGGTTTTGCAGCCCATCAAGTCGCAAGACGGTGTCGAACAAATGCTGTTAACAGCCGCCGTTCTTTGTGCGCCGAGTCGATGGATGCTTTCTGAAAAAATGGGCAAAAATATGCTCGCGATTCATGCGCCAGTCGCCAAATACGCCGAGCATGTCGGCGCTGCAACCAATACATATTTTCAGCGCATCGCCGTCAACAAGCCGGTGTGGCGATCAAATTGGATCATCCAAGACCATCCCGCATTGTTTCAGCCGCAAATACCAAGTGGTCCGCTTGTGAAAACCCCCGCCGAATTATGGATTCGTATGGAGCGTCAAACTCTGCGTCGACTGCCTGCAACAAACGGCATACTCTTCACAATTCGTGGATATCAACAGCCGTTGGTCGACTATGTTCAGCGCAGCAAAGAAATTGCTCAAAACACGCGCACGATGCTCGAACGACTTCCAGACGATGTCGCCCAATACAAATCAGTTCTCACTTATCGCTCCGACATTTTGAACTGGATCAACCAGTACTGCTGATCGTTACGTCGTGTAGTCGGCGTTGATGCGAACATAACCGTCGGTCAGATCGCAGCCCCACACTGTGCAATCGGTGTCGCCAGTATTTAGCGTGACATGAATGCGCACGGTGTTGCCGCGCATATATTTGCTAAGCGCATCAAGCCCAGAAGCGTCAACAAAAGTCGGGTAGACCTCTTGAGTGCCGAAACGAATCACGACTTGTGACTCGTCAATGTCTTGTTCATCGCTGCACTTGCCAACGGCCATCGCAACTCGACCCCAGTTCGGGTCTGCGCCATGCACGGCAGTCTTGACCAGTGGCGAATTAACTATTGATTTCGCCACAAGTTTCGCCTGACGATGATCTCGCGCGCCATCAACGCACACCTCGATTAGTTTTTCGGCGCCTTCGCCATCGCGCGCAACTTGCTTGGTCAATGAGAGCGCAACTTGGTAGAGCGCCGACTCGAACGCACTTGCATCGACCGAGCCCGCCTTGCCGCTCGCCAAAATTACCGCCGTATCGCTCGTCGAAGTGTCTGTATCAACCGATACGCAGTTGAATGTTTTGTCGATCACGCGACGAAAGACTTCGTCAAGCACAGACTTTTCGATTGCCGCATCGGTAAACATCATCGTGATCAGCGTCGCCATGTTCGGCTCGATCATGCCAACACCTTTGGCTACACCAACAACTCGAGCCGATGAGCCTGCAATCGTTGCCTCGGCAGTTTTATGCACCGTGTCTGTAGTCATGATGCCGCACGCAACATCTTTGACCGAAGTCTCGGTAAAAGCTTTAGGAATTGCCCCAAGGCCGGCACGCACATTTTGCATTGGATACTGACGACCGATCACACCAGTCGATGCAATGAGCACTTGTTTCGTGTCGCAACCGATCGCCTTGGCGACGCCTGCAACAACTTCGCGGGCATTGTTTAATCCTTCGTCGCCTGTTGCGACGTTCGAATTTTTTGAAATTACGACCACAGCTCGTGCTTGGTTGTCTGCAATATTTTGACGACTGAGCACAATGCTCGGCCCGGCAAAGCGGCTTTGTGTGAATACACCTGCAGCCGCGCAAACTTCGTCGGCAACGACGAGCGTAAAGTCGTGGCTTGTGTCTTTAATGCCAATGTTGGCGACGTAAGCCCCGAACCCCCGTGGAAGTTGCATTAGGCCAGTCTATTTTTTATCGGTGAAGTATTTAGCCAAGTTATCGAGAGTTTTGCGAATATCGCGTTCGTTGTTGCGAACATAACCAGCCAACTTAAGCATCAACGGTGACTTTGAAGTGCCGTACGAAAACTGTTCAGTCACCATCGTGCCACCTTGCGTCGATTCGAGGATGTAGCGCCAAACATGCCCACCAAAGTGGCGCCATGCGATCTGCTTGTCTTCAACAAATTCAACAACCGTATTTGTAATTTTGTACGGCGCACCTTTTTTCATGCTCATGCCAAAAGTTACGTTCAGCGAGAGTCGCTGTGGTGCTGCCGACTTTGGTGCGAGCACTGAACCTGAACCATCAATCACAGCGTGCATTGCTGGATTTGCGAGAAGTTCAAAGATTTGTTCTGGACTAGCCGAGACCAACTTACTTACAGAAACAATTTTAGTTTTCTTGTCGTGAGCGCTCGTGTTCGGTGTCGTCATGGGTTTGATGTTAGGCGAGTGATGCGAGCACAGCGTCACCACAGCGTCGACCCGAGTAAAGCGCGCCTTGAATCGAGCCAGTGTCGCGATGATCACCACAAACGAATAGTCCGTTACCCAGTGAAACTTTTTGCTTTGGGTTGAACGGCGGCAGTTGTTCGGGCCCTGCATGAGTAATGCGGTATGTCTTGATGTGACTCCATGCATCGACTTGCGGTCCCCACCAGGTGCGCAGTTGATCTCGCGACATTGCCTCGAGATCTCCTGTGATGATGCCGGGCAACGCTGCGACAATCAAGTGTTTGCCCGGTGGGGCATAACTTGGCGCGATGTTGCTCAATACTGCTGCGTTCAACACCGGGCCATGACCCGTGCCATCGAGAACGACGAATTTTTCGTGCGTCGGCGGCGCGTCGGCAGAGAAATAAACGCAGCCCGCAACTCGTGAAGTGATTTCGCTGGTTCGCAAAAGTTCGCTGGCGCTCGGCTGATCAGTCGCCACAATCACAGCCATTGTTTCGATTCGTGCATTCGCCGTTGATACGAAACCCGGTTCGATGTTTGTTGCTCGCGTGTTAAGAAAAATGCTTTCAACACCGAAGTGCTTAGCCATCTGTTCAGGGATTGCGCTCATGCCGTTTGTGGGCAAAGCACTTTGTCCCTCGCTTAGATACTTGAAAATGATCTCGAACATTCGTCGCGAGGTACGCAACTCTGGGTCAAGTTGAATGCCGCCAAAGAGGGGTCGAAAGAATCGGTCAATCATCGTTGTCGAAAAGCCGAGCCCGCGCAGCGCAACAACAGTCGAGACATCGGTGTTGTTCAAAATTTTGTCTTCGTTACGGTGCATCACCCGCCAACGCAACGCAGCAACGCGCAATTTGTCTGTCAGCGAACCAATCGGTGCAAAAACTGTCGCAGCGGCTCTTTTGGGTTCGCGAAATGGGTCGGTGACAACCGATGGTTTACCGTCACGCATAATTAGCGCACCCGAACTAAACATCTTCAGGTCAAGTGCACTCATGTCGATTTGAGTTTTTAATTCGGGATACGCGGTCAACAGCACTTGAAATCCACGATCCAGTAAAAAGCCGTCGACTTTGTCGGTGCGCACGCGACCACCAACGCCATCTTGTGCTTCGATCACGATTACAGATCTGCCATGACTTTTTATCTGTCGCGCGGCCGCCAAACCCGCCAAGCCAGCGCCGACGACAACCGCGTCAACGCGAGCGGGCAGTCGGTTCATTTGTTAAGCAGTGCTCGCAATGCAACATCAATCGTCGAGTGTTGAAATGCAAAGCCGGATTTCTGCAACTCTGCTGGCATCACTCGTTGACCAGTGAACAACAAATTCTCGACAAGTTCGCTGCCCAGCAATAGTTTTGGTCCAAATTTGGGTATCGGCAGCAGCGCAGGTCTGCGCAATGTCCGTGCCAGTGCTTTAGTGAACTCAGCGTTTGTCACTGGGTTTGGGGCAGTCAAGTTGACAGCGCCCGAAATGTTGGCTGTCAACAGATGTTCGATTGCTGAAATTTCATCGTCTAGCGAGATCCAACTTTGCCATTGTTTGCCGTTGCCAAACTTACCGCCCAGTCCAAACTTGAACAGAGGCAATTGTTTTTTTAGTGCGCCTCCCAGTGGCGTCAAGACAATGCCCGTGCGCAAAAAGACCGTGCGCACACCGACATCAATTGCAGGTATTGCCGCGGCTTCCCACTGTTTGCAAATTTCGGCCAAGAAACTGTCACCATGATGCGATTGTTCTGTCAGCTGTTCGTCGCCGCGCGGACCATAGATGCCGACGCCTGAAGCCGACAAGAACACCCGTGGCTTCTTGCTGCACTTGGCGATCGTCGTTGCCAAGAGAGTCGTGCTTGTGGTGCGACTGTCGAGCAGTTCTTGTTTATATTTTGCCGTCCAGCGGCGGTCGCCGATGCCTGCACCCGACAAATGAATTACTGCATCAGCACCTTCGAGGACGGCAATATCAAGTTGACCAGCGCTCGGGTTCCATTGCTTTTCGTTTGCTTGCGGTGCGCGACGCACAAGTTGCACGACCTCATGGCCGTGATTACGAAGGCTTGCAATTAGTGGTTTACCGATTAGACCGCTTGCACCAGAAATAATGATTTTCATATAGCGGCAATGCTAGTTACTCAATAACGATTGGCACCGAGGTCACTACGGTATTTTTTCGATATAGCAACCGTGCTTTAATCGCCAGCGCCGACTGGTTGTGCAACCATTGCGAGCGAATCGCCGTCACAAACTCGGGAATTACGACCGTGATTATGTCGTCGCTGTATTCATCGTCGATGCGGTTGATGTGGGTCAGAATCGTGTCGGTCAGGTTTCTGAAGTCGTCGCTTATGGTCTCGAGTTCGGTCGTCATTCCGTATTTCGCCCAATTGATTTCCAGTTTTTCTTTCTCTTCGGTCGAGCCGACAACCGAAAGAGCCAAGAGTCTGTCCGGGCGCAAACTCTCTGCATATTTCACCGCCTGAAGTACACCTTTATTAACTGAGCCAACTAGAACGAGAACAGTATGTGTTCGGCGCGGGGCAACATAGCCCTCCTCGATTTGCAAGAACGAGCGCACACGTCTGTAGTGGCGATTGACGATCAAGAAAATTGCCATCATCATCGGGACAACAACTGCCGGAATCCACGCTCCGTCAGTGAACTTTGTAACTATGACTACGCCCGCAACTAAGAATGTCGTCAGCGCACCAACCCCCGAGAAAAATGCTCGCACTTGCCAACCAGATTTTTTGTGCTTGCGATGATGCACCAGCATGCCGAACTGGCTAAGTGTGAAACCGGTGAATACGCCTACCGCGTATAAAGGTATCAATGCACCAACCATGCCACCGAAGGCAATTACGAGTGCGCTTGCTGCGATGCCGAGAAAAATAATTCCGTTCGAGAAAACAAGCCTGTCACCACGGTTCATCAACTGTCTCGGCATGTAATTATCTCTGGCGATGAATGACGACAATCTTGGAAAATCGGCATAAGCCGTGTTCGCCGCCAAGATCAAAATGCCGATTGTCGCGAATTGAAATACATAGAAAAAGATGTTTTTCCCGCCGTAAACCTGCTCGGCCATTTGTGCCAGAACGGTCACTCTGATTTCACCTTCGTGATCTTTGATCGGTTGAATCTTTTGGGCAAGCATGCTCAAACCCAAAATTGAAGTACCGAGAATTACGGCCATCCACATCAGGGTCTTTGCAGCGTTCTTTGGTTCTGGTTTCTCGAATGCTGGCACACCATCGGCAACTGCCTCGACGCCAGTTAGAGCAACTGCTCCCGAAGAGAATGCTTTGAGAAAGAAAAACAGGGTTAAAGCTTTTTGTCCCGACAAGAGTTCTTGCGCATAGGCGTCAGAGTGGTCTATTGGTCCAAGATCCTGAAAATAAACTCGATATAGACCGACGACAATCAGTGCACTGAGGCTCAAGATATATAAATAAGTAGGTGGTGCGAACAAAGCACCAGATTCTTTGATACCGCGCAAGTTGGCCAGAGTGACAATCACTATGAAACCAACACAAAGCTCGACTCTGTATGGTGCCAAATTTTGAAACGCCGAAACAATTGCCGCTACACCAGCGCTAATCGATACTGCGACCGTCAAGACGTAGCCAATAAGCATTGACGCACCAGCGATAAGCGAAGGCGAACGACCCAGATTCTCTCGTGACACCACGTAACTGCCACCACCTTTTGGATAGGCATACATGGTTTGGCGGTAACTACTGACCACGACTGCCAGCAGCAAAATAACGAGTATCGAGATCGGCACCAAAAAGTCAAAAGCAGCCATGCCGACTGCCGCGAGCGATAAGAAGACGATCAGGATTTCTTCGGTTGCATACGCAGTACTCGAAATTGCGTCGCTCGCAAAAACTGGTAGGGCAACTTTTTTTGAAAGTCGGTGGTGCGCATCTTCAGAACTAGCAATTGGCTTGCCGATTAAGAATCGCTTTAGTGCGGACGGAGAAATCACCATTTCGGTCTTCTATCCTCCCACAACCGGCCGTATTTCGTGCAGTCATTGGCATAGGCTTAAACCCGTGCATGTAGTTATTGTTGGTTGTGGGCGAGTTGGTTCAACGCTCGCATTAAGCCTTGTTTCATCGGGTCATAGCGTCGCAGTCGTCGATCGCAAATCAGATGCGTTTTTTCGGCTTCGCGACAACTTCGCAGGCCAAGTAATCACCGGCATCGGCTTCGACCGCGATATTCTCGAACAGGCCGGCATCAAACAAGCCAGTGCCGTTGTCGCGGTTACGAACGGTGACAACTCAAATATTCTGGTTGCCCGTGTTGCCCGCGAAAGTTTTGGCATCGAAAAAGTTGTTGCTCGAATCTCAGACCCGAAGCGCGCCGAAATTTATGAACGCCTTGGTATCGCCACGGTCGCAACGGTCAAATGGACATCAGATCGAATTCTGCGCAGAATTTTGCCCGATCTGCCGGCTGTTGAATGGACAGATCCAAGTTCGTCTGTCGTTCTCGTCGAGCGTGCTTTACCCGACAATTTGGTCGGTGAAAAAGTTCTTGAATTCGAAATCAAAGGTGCTCGTATTTCGGCGTTACGTCGTTTGAGCACGGCTGTCATTCCAGATAGCAAAACTCTCGTTCAACAGGGCGACGTCGCTTATTTCACAGTCGAGAAAGACTCTGTCAACTCACTCGACGAGTTCTTGAAGCGAGGGCCGTCATGAAAGTTGTAGTCGCTGGTGGTGGCAGCGTCGGTCGTTTCACGGCCGAGCAACTCGTCGCTGCGGGTCACGATGTTGTCGTTGTCGAAAACGATCGCACGGTCGTGCGTAATTATGGCAAAGAAGAAGAAGCCAAAGGCGTTCGCTGGCATCTCGGCGACGCGTGTGATGTCGAAGTTCTTCGTGCGGCCGGTGCTGCAGATGCAGAAGTTGTCGCCGCCGTGACTGGTGACGACGAAGACAACTTGGTTGTTTCGTTGTTGGCAAAACAAGAGTTTGGTGCGCCACGAGTGATCGCGCGAGTAAATAATCCAAAAAATCATTGGATGTTCAACGAGATGTGGGGCATCGACATTGCTGTGTCGACACCACACTTAATTACGAGTCTCGTTCAAGAAGCAGTTTCGGTCGGCAACTTTGTCAAACTGATGGACTTTAAGGGCGGCAAAGCAGAACTCGCCGAAGTTACTCTGGCGGCCGTGTCGCCCGCGTGTGACAAGACTTTGAAAGAGTTGAAGTTTCCGAGAAGTGCGACCGTCGTGGCGATCGTGCGCGACCAAATTGTGCTCGTGCCAGAGAGCGACACGATTTTGCGCGCAGGTGACGAAGTCATGGTGTTGATCACCGAGGACGCCGAAGCCGCGATTCAAAAAATCTTAATCGGCTAAAACTTCTCTACCCGAGCAGGGTGTAGGCCGGATTCAAAATCACCGTGCGACCACCGTCGCGATGTGGCACACCATCAACCATGATGCACTTGCCATGATCGACACCCGGAATGCTGCGTCGTCCGCTGAAGATGACCGTGGCTTCGCCCGTGCCGTCATTGATCACTAGTTCGACGGCAGGTATGCCACTTCGTGGTTTAATTCGCATACGTTTAATTTCGCCTGCGAGTTTCGTGCGAGTGCGACTTTGTGAGTCAGCGATATTGACGAAGTCATATTCTTTGAATCGTTCACAAAGTCGCTCTGAATCGATTTCAAGATTGTCGGCAGTTAGTCGCTTGCCGAATGATCGAATGCCCATCAGGTTGTTGCCAGTCTGTTTAGTTCTTGTTCTAATTCTAAATCTGAAATCACGCCGATTTTTGTCGTGACGGTGCCATCTTTGGCGATGAATACCCAGGCCGGCTGGTAGGGCACATTAAATCGTGCAAAGATCTCGCCGTCGCCGTCGTTGATGTTCGTGAATGAAAGACCGTTGTCATTGACAAAATCTTGCATGTCTCCGCCACTGCCGTTCCATGCGACGCCCGTGACTTGAACTTTGCCCTTGAAAGATTGATATGCAGCCTCGACCGAGGATGACTCAGAACGACATGCCCGTCAACCAGGTGCCCAAAACCAAAGTGCAAGAGGTTGAGACTCTAAAACTGTTGCGCTCTTGAATGTTGCACCGCTCAAAAGTGTCGCGGTGAATTGTGCGTTTGCATCGATCGATAGGTTCTCTGACGAAGTCTCAGATGCGGCAACGGTTTCCGTGGCTTCTGTCTGCAAGGTGCTCGTCGAACCGTCGGCACCACAACTCGAGACACCGAGAAGCAAAAAAACTAAAACTGAATTTCGTGTGAATTTCATCTGTCTAGTCATCGATGATTCACGATAATTGATTATCCAATCAAAATGCGATTTATCGCCATAGTATTTACGGTCTTGAGCACTCGAAAACTGATTATTGTCTCGCTGCTGTGCGGAGTCGCCATTCTGTTGGCGGGATCGTTGCAATTGTTTCTAATGTCACGGTAAGTCTTTGTCGTGACATGGGCCTTGACGGCTACGATTAATTAGGCAAATCCTCAGAAAGAGACCCCTTGGCAGACCAATTTGATCTCGTCGTAATCGGTGGAGGTCCCGGTGGCTACGCATCTGCGTTTTACGCGGCTTCGGCGGGCATGAAAGTCGCACTGATCGAGCGCGACACAATCGGGGGCACTTGTCTAAATCGCGGTTGCATTCCGGCCAAGGCCTTTCTCGAGACGGCGGCTACTAACCGACATGTCGCACACGCTTCAGAATTTGGGATAAATGCAAGTTCAACGGGCGTCGACTTTGCAGTAAGCCAGGCGCGCAAGGCACGCATCGTTGACGGTCTTGTCAAAGGTTTGACTGGTCTCACCAAGTCGAAGAAAGTCACATATATCTTGGGCACAGGTTCGCTCGAAGCGAATCGCACGGTGAACATTGTGATGACCGACGGCACCGTGAAGAAAGTTCAGGGAGCGAAAGTAATTCTCGCCAGTGGTTCGGTGCCGCGCACGATCAAGGGGTTTCCGATCGGTGGGTCGATCATGACATCTGATGAAGTTTTGATGTTGAGCACGATTCCAAAGCGCATCGCAATTATTGGCGGTGGCGCAATCGGTTGTGAATTCGCTTCGACTTTCGCCGACTTGGGTTCGGCGGTAACCGTTATCGAGGGTGCACCAAAGATTTTGCCTGGTCTCGACCCGGATGTTGCAAATGTCGTCGTAAAGACTTTTGCCAAGAAAAAGATCGCGATTCGCACTGGGGTGGTGGTTGCCGGTCAGAGCAAGCAACCTGACGGCTCAACGCAAATAACTTTTGCCTCGGGCGACCCGGTTGTTTGCGATGTCGTGATCATGTCGATCGGTCGTCGACCGTTCGCCGACGAACTCGGACTCAAAGGTACGACTGCGAAAGTTGATGATCGCGGGTTCGTTGTCGTCGACGAATATTGTCGAACTGGCGAGCAAGATGTCTATGCGATCGGTGACCTGATCAATACGCCGCAACTTGCGCACGTTGCATATGCCGAAGCGATTTTGGCGGTCAAACAT
>JAQCDY010000050.1 GCA_027729785.1 Actinomycetota bacterium
CGTGCACCGGCCAGTCAGATGCGATCCATAACAATAAAATTCCGGCGACAAAAGCATTGCGTTGCCTTGACGTGATCACTGGGCCCGATTTGACCACGACTGGTCCGATTACGCGCACGGCATATACATAAGCGCCGAGTATGAACGCCACCAGAAGCCAGACTTCAGGGTGCGCCTGAAACCGCCAGGGGTTGGCGAGATCGGCACTTGCGGCGAACATGTCTATGCAGTCAAGTTGTTATTGAATGAAAAACTTGAACGTCGCAAGAAACGCGGCGTAAACACCGACAGCCAACACGAGACCCGCATAAAACATGAAACTGAACATCTTGTTGTCGAACTTCAGGTGCATGAAATAACTGACGACCATCACAAACTTGATCACCATCATGATCAACAATGCCGGCAAGAACAGCACGCCGAAGTCGACATAATAAGTTGAAACTTCGAGGCCGGTAATCGCCGCCAAAATAATTGCGATGCGAATGTAGCCAGCGTCGGTCATGCCGTGCTGTTGTTCGTCTGCTGTCTCTGCCGTATCGATAGTCATGATCAAACCGGAATCAAATAGACAAGGGTGAAGATGATGATCCAGACGATGTCGACGAAGTGCCAGTAAAGGCCGATCATCTCGACGACTTCGGCTTTCTTGCCGGGCACTGAACCGCGCTTCAAGATACCGACCAGCGACATCAACATGATGATGCCCACCGTTACGTGCACACCATGAAACCCGGTCAAAGTATAAAAGCTTGAACCGAACAGGCTTGTTGAAAAGCCCAGACCTTCTTTATAGAAAGCCGTGAACTCATAAACTTGACCACCAACGAATGTTGCGCCGAGCAATGCCGTAACAGTCAGCCACAAATTGGTTTTGCGATCGTCGTCTTTGTGTGCTGCGCTGACTGCCAGCACCATTGTCAATGAACTCATCAACAATACGAAACTGCTGACAGATGTAAACGGAATGTCAAAAATTTGCGACGGTCGCGGGCCACCTGTAACGCGACCCCGGTAAAGCATGTAGGTGGAGATCAAACCACCAAACAGCAAGCACTCTGAACCCAAGAAGGCCCACATGCCAAGTTTGACATTTGAGATGCCAGTGCTGCTGGCGTGACCGTGTGCTATGTCAGTCATGATTTGACGCCACTTTGTCCAACCCCGTGCCAGGTGTGTTGGTTTCAAAATCAGAATCTGGAGCAGTGCTCGACTCGAGAGCCCAACCGTAAGCCGCGAACAAAACAATCACGCCGCCGATCACCGAGATCAAGTGCGAATAAATCAGACCAAACGTGATCACTGGCAAACCGAACGCCAGCACGATTGGCCAATACGACGGTGAAGGCATGTGAATGTGTTTGTCGGCGTTGCGCTCTTGCTCAGCCATGATTTCTTCGGCTGTTCTGACTTGTGTCATCGTGTGTGTCACTGAGTCTTCTTCGTATTTTTGATGGAAGAAGTCGTCGAGGTGATGCACGGTTGGGATGACGTCGAAGTTGTGTTCTTTCGGAGGATTCGTCGTCATCCACTCGAGGCTGCGCGCATTCCATGGGTCGAGCGGGGCTTTTTGTGGATTGCGCGCAGTGATCAAGACATTAATCAAGAACAGCAAAATTCCGACCGAAAGAACGAACGAGCCAATTGATGCGATTAGGTTCCAGAAAGCAAAGTTGAAGAAACCCTCACCCGCTCGGGCTTCGGTCCATTGATACATTCGGCGCGGCTGACCTTGAAGACCGAGAATGTGCATCGGACCGAAAGTCAGGTTGAGGCCGATGACCATCAACCAAAAGTTCCATGAACCCAACTTTTCGTTGAGCATCTTGCCGAAAACTTTCGGCCACCAATAATAAAAGCCCGAGAAGATTCCTAAGACGGCACCACCGAACAGCACATAATGAAAGTGCGCGACAATGTAATAGGTGTCTGTTTGCTGCGTGTCAGATGGGGCGACTGCGTGGGTTACACCCGAGAGACCACCGACGGTGAACAACACGATCAAACCGATCGCGAACTTCATCGCCGTGGTGAACCACAGCTTGCCACCCCACATGGTGAGGGTCCAGTTGATGATTTTGACACCAGTTGGCACGGCGATGGCCATTGTCGTCAACGAGAAAACGGCCACCGATACCGGCCCAAGACCGGAAGCAAACATGTGGTGAGCCCAAACACCCCAACCAACGAAACCAATTGCCGCACCAGAGAAAACAACAAACGGATAACCAAACAGTGGCTTGCGCGAGAACACCGGCAAAACTTCGGACACGATGCCGAACGATGGCAGGATCAGCACATAAACCTCGGGATGACCGAAAATCCAGAACAAGTGCTGCCACAACAACGGGTCGGCACCTGCCGCAACATCAAAGAATTGAGCACCGAAGTTGCGCTGAAACGAAAGCAAGAACAAGGCGACAGTAATAACTGGAATTGCGAACAACAACAAGAATTGCACGACCGTGATCATCCACGTGAAGATCGGCATCTTCATCAGCGACATGCCAGGTGCCCGCATGTTGAGAACCGTGATGATCAAGTTGATCGCACCCGTCAACGATGCAATACCTGTGATCTGCAGACCGAGTGCCCAAAAGTCGACGCCGTTCGATGGCGAGAAGACTGGGCCAGAGTTGGGTGCATACATGAACCAGCCGCCGTCGGCTGCTCCGCCCAAGAACCACGCCAAGTTCAAAAAGATTCCACCGAACAAAAACGCCCAAAACCCAAAAGCGTTGAGGCGTGGAAACGCCACATCGCGTGCGCCAATTTGTAGTGGAACAAAATAGTTGGCGAACCCTGCGGCCATCGGCATGACGAACAAGAACACCATGGTTGTGGCATGCATCGTGAACATTTGGTTGTAGAGATCGGCGTTAAGAACTTTGCCGTTTGGTGCGGCAAGTTGCAATCTGATTAATAGTGCTTCAACACCGCCAATAATGAAAAAGAGCATCGCTGCGGCACCGTACATGATGCCAAGTTTTTTGTGATCAACGGTGAACACCCACGAACGCCAGCCAGTGGCCGACACGGGTCGCTTGAGTAACCCGTAGGTTGTGGTCGGGGTAACAATTGCTGGCACTGTTGGTGCTGGACGTTCGATGATTGCCATGTTGGTGCTCTGTTTCTTGGGTTATTTAAGGGTTATGAGATATGCGACGAGTTTGTTGATGTCATCTTCGCTGAGTGCCAAATAAGGCATGCCACGATATTTGCCGTTGCTAACCACGAGGTCGACTGGGTTGGCATACATCGGCTTAACTTCTGGTGCGTTGCGCAACCAGGCGCGAAGATCTTTTTGATTCAAACATTCTTCAGTTACACCAGCCAAATACTTTGCACCCACGACATCGCTCGGTGCATTCCAGACTTCGTCTCGGCACTGCTTAGAAAGCAGATCGAACATCGCCCCAGCAAAAGTATTGCGCGACATTAGATGCGACAAGTTTGGTGCGGCACCTGACCAGACATTTTCATCTGGCGCGGCAATCGCCGGTGTGCCGTCGGCGCGAGTCAAACCGTTGACTTGGTGGCAGCGCACGCATTGATTCAAAAAAACTTCTTCGCCTTGCTTGGCCAAAGTGTTTTCGGCTGGCGCAACATACGGAGCCTGTTGCTTGGCGACCCACTTGGCAAAATCTTCTTTGCTCAGCGCCACTGCTTCCATGCGCATGTTGGCGTGCGAAAGACCGCAGAACTCGGTGCACTGACCGGCATAAATGCCTGGCTTATCGGCTTCGAGGCGCAAAGTATGAATTCGACCAGGCACAGCATCACGTTTGCCGTTCAAAGCGGGAATCCAATAAGAGTGAATCACGTCTCGGCTGGTTTCGCGTAACAAGACTTTTGTACCGACTGGCATCACAAGTTGACCTGAAGAAATAATTGGCTGGGTGATACCGAACTCGTTTTGAACTGGGTAGTCGTACTCCCACCACCACTGCTGACCGGTGACGTTGATGATCATCTCGGTGTCGTCAGTTTTTGCCAATTTAAATATCGCCCCAAATGTGAATACCGAAACGACAGCAAGAATCAGTGCGGGAATGATTGTCAGGGTTATTTCAAGGGCTGGCTTGCCGTGCGTTTGCTCTGGTATCGGTTGACCGCGATCCCGATATTTGATCATGGTATAAATCACCGCGACCGCAACGATTAAGCCAATGATGCCTGCGACCAAGAAAACTGGCTGCTGTAGATCATCAATCAGTTTGGAGTTTGGGCCTTTGGGTTGCCAAGTGTCTTGGGGTGCGTTTGTCGCGCAACTCGCGGATAAAGCCGAAATGCCACCGACGATAATTAGCGGTCTGAAAGCTTTCCGTGACATATCTCGCACGCTAGCGATTGTCGCGCTCAGCCGAATGTCGAACCGCCTGCGACTCACGGCACAACCAACTCAATCCTTTTTTCATTAGCCCCAGCAATATAAAGGTAATAAACGTTTTCAATGCTTGACGGCTTGGAGAACTTCAGAGTCAGGCTTTGCTCGGCACCGGCAGCAACCAACTGAGTGCATGTTTCGTCTGCGTGTGACTCGTCTTCAGCCAATTTGTCAGTCGCCTTGTCACCACCAAGATGGGCAACCAATCTGAACTCGCCGTCAGTCGCATTGCGGAAAATAATGTTCGTCGGGATAGACCGACCAACTGTGAGAGATTTTTGCGGCTCGGCTAGCCCTTGAATATTGGCGATGAGTTCGCCGTCTTGGTAGGTAACTGTTGCCGAGACAGAACTGCGCAGCGACAAAGTGCCCTCTGAAAGTTTGTCATAATATTTTGATTCTTCAGGGCCGCATTCGGCATGCGAGAAGTGCCCTTCGGCGGCGGCTTCGACAAGTTCTTCGCGCTCACCCGAAACCGCACTCGCAACTCCACCAGCGACGATGCCGAGCGCGCCGAGCACACAGATTGCGGCGCCGACCGAACGCTTCATGTTCGGCTTAATCGCAAACAACACCCCAGCGATTAAAACCAATGCACCTGCGACGATAAACAAGATTGCGCCAGTTGATTTGTCGACGGTCAACATTATTCGCGAGAACGAAAAGATCACGACGCCTAGGCCAACTGCTGCCAAAACTGGAAACTCGATTGGATTGAGCACTCGCTTGCGTGCCGCGGCGTTTTGAGTTAAGTCAGTCGATGCACGCTCGCTCCATGCTTGCACCATCCACTCGCTGAGTGCGGCCAGCAACATCACAACACCGCCAAAAAAAACGATAGATGATGTGACCAGACCCAAAACCAGAAACACGACGCCGATGGCGCAGACCAATGGCCACATGCTCTGAGTAACTAGATCTGAAGTTGAAGTATTGGCGTCGCGAGTGGTGCCGTCGCTTGAGAATGCCGATAAACCGGCCAGCAATGCACCAACTGCGATCAAGAAACTGATCGCGACACCACTGAGTGCAAATTTTTCGAACAATGCGTACGACATGATCAGCGCAACGATCGAAAGCACCGTCACCCCGAAGAAATATTTAAAGCCAGTCGAAAACATCATCCCTACTTTTGAACGTAAACCACGAGCCACAGTGCCGCAAAAATTGCCGACACCACATAGCAATAGAACGCATGTGCCGAAACTAAATCACGATCGCCAGCACGACCGGCGATCGACCTGAACAATGCGAGAAGTGTGAAGCCCATGCACACAATGATGATCGCCAACATTGTTGCCGTCACCGCATAGAACATTGTCATGTAACTGCCATCGCGCACACCGATGCCCATTTGCGTATACACCGCGAATTGCGCGTTGACTAATGCGATCTCGGTCAGCAACACGACGCCGAGCGCCAAAGATACGTGCTTTGAGTCGTTGCGACGCGATGAATAAACCGCCCACTGCGCCATGACGCAAGTAATCACGAAAGTCATCATCATCGTGTTGGTTGCCACTTCCGGAATTTTGATGTTCTCTGGTAACCAGTCACGCAACATCTTGCTGCCATCTGGTGATTCACGCAACGGCGCATTTGACCTGAAGTCGAGCCAAATCGCCAACATCGAACCGATCAGCATTGCGCTAACAGCTGAAAGCAAACCTGCAACAACGAGCGCTGGTCGGCGCATGACGACCGTTGGGCCGGCGCCGAGTGCGGTTGCTGAAGTGTTCATGATGCTTTAACCGTTCACACTTTCGAAAAGATCTGCAGATGTTGCCGTGCTGATTGGTCCCGAGCGAAATGATTTCGCCGCAAGTGCGAAAAACAACGTCACGACGAGTGCCATAAGTGCGTGACCGGCAGCAACGAGTGAGTTCCATAACCAAATCGGGCCCGAGTAATCAAAACCGTTGGCCACCGAAGCTGGCTGGTCGACAAAACCGGCGATGAAATATGGCAACGACGCCAACACTGTGGCGAGAAAACCAAGCAGGCCGAGACCAAGAACTGGTTTGGACGGAATTTCTCTGCCCCAAATTCGAGGCCCAAAGTGGGCGACGGCGCCGATGCCGCTGAGCAATACCCCGTAACAAATATAAACCAACACACCTTCTTCGAAAACCGTGTTGGATAACTCGAGATTTATAATTTTATATCCGGCATTCCCGACCATGCCGGTGAATACCATTCCGACACCGAGAAATGCGGGCACGAATGCGGCGTTAAGTTTTGCTCTCTCCTTCTTGAGCGCCAACAAACACAACCCGAGCACGACAAGAACACCCAGAATCGAAAGATCGTTGAAGAAGAGATATGGAATCAGAGATTTGAGAATGTCACTGATGTTGCCCGAGAAGTTGACGGTGTGTGAAGACTGAGTAACTGCGCCAATCACGGCAGTCGACATCAAACCCACACCTACAAAAAGACCTGCGCGCAACGGCTGCTTGCCGCGGGTCATCGTTGCAACGATTTGGGCGAGAACACCAAGAGTCGGAATTGCAACGATAAAGATTTGTGGCGATGTGAACGCCCAACCAATCCAAGCGTTGACGCCTTCGGTCGCACCAAACGTCGCGCGCTCGTAAGTATGGTCAACTGCGACATAAATCAAAGCGCCAGCCAAAACTGGCAAGGTCAGCAACAATGAAATGCTGGCGACCAATGCCGACCAAGAAAAAATTGGGGTTTCAATCAGCGTCATGCCCGCTCGACGAGAAGCCAAAACTGTGGTGGCGACCGAAGCACTGATCAGCAACAATCCTGCGATAACCAAACCCAGACCCGCGAGAAACAGATCGACCATTTCGGTAGCGCCACCACCTGGACCACCATTGTTTAAATACGACGAGCCGACGAGAATTACGCCGAACAACCATAGATAAAAACCAAGCATCGCCGAACGAGCAAAAGCGATGGCGCGTGCACCGACTTGCATTGGCACGACGGCCACTGCCAAACCCAGCATCAACGGTATGGCAACCGAAAAAATAAGGTCAAAGCGAAGCGCTGAAAACAACTGAACGATGATGCCTGCGTCAACGAGCGAACTTGACGGACTAATTCTTTCGGCGCCCAGGACCGCACCTTCGATCGCCGTGCCGACCGCGAAAATCGCCGAAAACGAAATAAGCAGTCGACCAATTCGCTTGTGATCGCTGGCTGTCAAATAGGCCACAACAGCCGTGAGAAGTGTGGGTTTGGTGGCCGTTGACTCCGATGAACTAGACGAACTTGTCGCCGAAGTACTTACCTCAAGTGCCGTCATAACTCAGATAACGCTAACAGTTTGGGCGTTTAATAGGGAAACTTCTCTATTGCACTAAGTCGCTGAAACTAAGACGTCCACCATCAAAGCACCGAACAGCAAAGTCACATATGTGATCGAGAAAGAAAACACGCGCATTGACCAAGACTCTGTCGGACGGCGACTGAGCATCGCGGTGCCGATGATGAAACCAGCACCAGTTAACGCTGCAGTTACGCCGTAAATCAGGCCGAGACCCGCAACTGGAATCATCACGAATGAGACGAGCGTAAGCACGACCGTATAGATGACCATCGTGCGAATTGTTTTTTCGATTGACACGACCGATGGCAACATCGGCACATTGGCTGCTCGATATTCTTCTGAGTGTCGAATCGCCAACGCCCAAAAGTGAGGCGGCGTCCACAAGAAAATGATTACAAACAACCAAATCGCTGGCCAGTCGACAGAATTTGTGACTGCTGCCCAGCCGACGAGCGTTGGCACCGCACCCGCCGCACCGCCGATAACGATGTTTTGTTTGCTGGTGCGCTTCAACCACAGCGAATAAATAAATACGTAAAACATGGTGGCACTTAAAGCCAAAATTGCAGAGAGCAAATTCGCGCCCGACCACAGCACGGCAAACGCAATTATTTCTAAAGCGACTGCGAACACAAGCGCATCGCGCGGCTTGATCAAACCGGTAACAAGAGGTCGAGTTTGCGTGCGCTTCATCAACTTGTCGATGTCACGATCGATGTACATGTTGATCGCGTTGGCACCACCTGCGGCCAACGAACCACCGAGCAGGGTGATTGCAATCAATGACCAGGCTGGCCACTCACCGGCAGCCAAAACCATCGTCGGAACGGTTGTGATCAACAACAATTCAATGATTCTCGGTTTGGTCAACGCGACATAGCCACCAACAACCGACTTTGGCGAACGATTCGACTCGTGGTTGAACAACCGCGAAGGAACTACTGGACGAACATTGATCGGCACGCGCCAATCGTACGATGAAATTGTTGCATTCCTACGCCACAATATAGATATGAGTAATTTCACCTTCGCCAGCATTCAGCCGGGCCAGGTGCAAGAAGTTGATCAGGCGGATGAAACACAGTCTGATCGCCCCTGGATTGTGATTGTTTGGAATGATCCGATCAACTTGATGTCGTATGTGACTTTTGTATTTCAAAAACTTTTTGGATACAGCCTCGAAAAAGCCACGGAGTTGATGCTGGATGTGCACCACAAGGGTCGGGCAGTCGTTTCGAACGGTTCGCGCGAGCGTGCCGAATTTGACGTCTATCGCCTGCATGAACACGGGCTGTGGGCAACCATGGAACACGAGTCGCTGTGAAAAAGAATGGTCCGGTTGTACGCCTCAAAAACGGGAAATTCAAAGTTGATTTAGCCGACGATCATCGTCAGTTGTTGACACAGCTCATCGAGCAGTTGCGCGATTCGCTGACAACCACGACTGATGGCGCGAATTTGCGTCGGTTGTTTCCGACGGCATACAACAATGATGCGAAGAAAGACGCCGAATATCAACGGTTGATGCGCGACGAACTTCTTGAGTCACGACTCGCGGCGATTGATGTTGCAATCAGCGTGATCGCCCAAGACGACGAAATTACTACTGAAGAGATCGATGCTTTTTCGCGAAGCATCAACTCGTTGCGACTCGTGTTGGGTACGACTTTAGATATCGCCGAATCGGACTATGGCTCGCCAGACGACGCGGGGCAAAGCGAAAACTCTGACAGTGATCAGGCGAGCGAAGCCGACGAATACCTGATCCAAAAAGAGCTATACGACTACTTGGGATGGCTACTTGAATGGACTGTAAGCGCTCAAAGTGAAAATATTCAGTCCACTTAGGATAATAGTCATTAATTTTCAAACTCGAGAGCGTACAGACCTCGACTCTCACCATTCGGAAAATCAATTCCGTCAATTGGAAGATTTTTTACTCGTTCAGTTAATAACTCAAAATTTTTGTGTTGCCAAGTAATTTCAAGTACTTCGGGTAACCCATCAGTAGCCAATCCAGTTCCACTGTTTCCCACAAGGTGAATCAGATAGTGCGTTTCCAACATCGCATTTACAAAACGAAGAAACTCTTCTCGTTTCTCAAAAGTATCGTGCCATTCCATAATTATTAAGAGAGACTTCCGAAATTCTACTGAATTGAGAAGTTTGTCTATTAACTGATATTCACCACCTTCAATATCAATTTTTGTAATCATCGTCATCGGATCAGAGATACCTCTAAATACTTCATCAATCCCTATCTCGTTCTCCTGACATGGTGCCACAACAACCATTTTTTTTTCATGCTTTGCAGCACCACGGAAAAGAACTAAATACCCAATAAATTGGCGCACAACAGCGTAAGCCAGAGCACGCGGCTTCTCTTGAAAAATAATCATCCGCCCAAAAATTCCGATCGCACGTTTCAGGTAAGTCCAAAAGGAAACCGTGCCATCATAAACAACAATTTTGGAAATGCTAAAGCTCGTATGGAGCTCTTTTTCAAAGCTCCAATCCATCCCCAGTCCGAATGTCACACATGATTTTGCATCTCTCAGAGCTTTTGGATTTACCGCGTAACCGCCGTCTCGAGGAACACCGACCCGTATAAGTTCGGTCTTAAACGGTGACAGGACATTTAGATAAGCGGGAAGCACCATGAACAGAAAACCGTAACACTAAACACGCATCTAGTCATTCGAGGAAACCTTCACCAGTGGTGATAGATTTCAGTGGTTCTCAACGGATAGTAGGTCCATGCCCCCATCGTCTAGTGGCCTAGGACACCACCCTTTCAAGGTGGCGGCACGGGTTCGAATCCCGTTGGGGGTGCGAAGGTCAGTTTCAGCGAAAGCAGAATCTGGTCCCGTGGTGAAGTTGGAGTTCACGCCGCCCTGTCAAGGCGGAGGTCGCGGGTTCAAGTCCCGTCGGGACCGCTGGGGAGTGTTCGCACTCTTCAAGGTCGGGTAGCTCAGTAGGCAGAGCATGCGCCTGAAAAGCGCAGGGTCACCGGATCGACGCCGGTCCCGACCACAAATT
>JAQCDY010000051.1 GCA_027729785.1 Actinomycetota bacterium
GTCGATCGCCAGACACCCCCCGACTCGCTGCATTGCACTGTCAACGCAATTCATCATGACAAAATTGACTGGTTCGCCCGAGATCTGCACGAAAGCGTCGCAATCGCGCTCGCCAAACGGTCATCCGGCTCTGTCGGCCTATACGGCACCGTCGAGTAGAAAAAAGTGGCTAGTCGTTTAGGCCGAAACAGCACTGCAGATGCGAACTGTTTGGTCTGCGAGTTGATTCATTTCTTGCTCAGACAGGTGCAATTTGATCAGTCTGGCCATTGCATCGTTAGTCGATTTTTCCACGGCTTCACGAGTGGCGTGCAGATGTGAGCAGTCAGAATATGGTGGTGAGTATCCGTGCATCTTGGCAGAGTTTTCGCCGGGTGAAGAAAGAATTGCTTCAAGGCCTGACAAGCCGTGTGTAACGCATGCAGCGATGTGCACGCATCCTCTTAGTTCACGGATCAGGTCGATCAATCGATAGGCACGAGCCGGTGCATCAATCGGCAACGGCTCGGCGCGCACGGCGGCGAAAAGAGATAAACCAGAACTGTCAACTTGCGAAATTAATTTTTCCGCTGGTGCGATGAAAAGTTCTAGCTGATCAACTTTTGCCAAATTTTTGCGTCCCCATTCGTCGCAGTCCTGCAGATAACGCTTGCCCGCTGCTCGTGCACCTTCGACGGCCACACCCGCCTTCCACAGTTTGTCGATCAAACTGTGTTCAAAGAACATGAACGCCGAAAATACAACGTCACTGTCAACGTCGCCGAGCACTCCCCCGCGACCCGCGATGTAATAGGCATAACTATTTGGATAGCCGGCCGCGGCTCCATGAGCCAACGTCTCAGAGTCAAGCATGTATTCTGCGCCCAGCGAGCCAATCAATGGCGCAATGGTCGTCGCGACTTGTGTTTCATTGAGTAGTTGCATGGGGCGATCTTAGGGTATTCTTGGGTTGCCGATACTTTCGTGCGGAAGAGTGAGTTTCACAGCCAGTGCAACCACACCGAAGGAGCAACCACCCCGGAAACTCTCAGGTAAATGGACCGTCGAAAGTGGCAAACTGAAAAATGATGATTTTCCCGAAAAGTTAATCGTCTACCGACGGTGAAATTGCGCAAGACCTGCGCGAGAAACTCTCAGGTGCCAGAACAGTTGGGGTGTGTTACTAAGCACACCCAAATTTGAAAGGCACCAACGTGAGAAAGTCGCTCCGCGAATTAAACGGCCACGATGAATTTGTTTCCCGGCACATCGGCATAAACGAGGAAGCCCGTGTCAAAATGCTGGCGACGATTGATTGCCCAAGTATTGATGAGTTGGTCGCCAAAACAGTACCAGTATCAATTCGTCACGACAAAAATCTCAAACTCGGCGAACCGATGCTCGAGCAAGATGTTATTGCCGAACTGCGAAAGATTGCGGCCAAGAACAAAGTCAGAACAAGCCTTATCGGCATGGGCTACTTCAACACGATTACTCCCCCGGTGATTTTGCGAAACGTGCTCGAAAGTCCGGCGTGGTACACCTCCTACACCCCGTATCAACCAGAGATCAGTCAGGGTCGACTCGAAGCTCTATTGAATTTTCAAACCATGATCAGTGAACTCACGGCGCTTCCGATCGCTAATGCGTCCTTGCTCGATGAAGCCACAGCATGTGCTGAAGCGATGTCTATGGCGATGCGGATAAGCAAGTCTGAGTCAACCGTGTTTGCGGTCGACGCAGATACTCATCCACAAATAGTTTCAGTTCTGCGCACTCGTGCTCTGCCGATTGGTATCTCCGTTGTTACAGCAACACTTGATGAAATCTCACAAATCGATTGCTTTGGTGCATTGATCTCGTTGCCCTCTTCAAGCGGATTTATTCCGACAACTTCGATGTTGAGTTCTGTCTGCAGCGGGTTGCACACGAGAAATGCAGTTGCAATCTCAGTCACCGACTTGTTGGCGTGCGCTTTGCTTTTGCCCCCGGGAAAACTCGGCTTTGATATCGCCGTGGGTTCGGCGCAGCGGTTCGGTGTTCCGATGGGCGCAGGTGGACCGCACGCCGCGTTTATCGCCACCAAAGAACAGCACGCCCGCGCTCTGCCTGGTCGCATTGTCGGAGTCAGCACCGACACGCAGGGTCGACCAGCGTTGCGCTTGGCGCTGCAGACTCGCGAACAACATATTCGCCGTGAAAAAGCCACATCGAATATCTGCACAGCACAGGCGTTGCTGGCCAACATCGCGAGTTTCTATGCAGTTTGGCACGGGCGTAACGGCCTCGTGCGCATTGCCGAACGGGTTCACCGTCTGACTTCAATTTCTGTTGCTGGTCTGCGCGGTCAAATTTTTGAACTCAAAAACCAAACTTGGTTCGACACGGTTGCAATCGCGGTAGCAAATGCCGAGCAGACTTGTCATCGCGCTTTGGCTGAAAACATCCTGCTGCGCACGATTGACAGTACGACTGTCTCATTTAGCCTGGATGAAACTTCGACTCAAGCCACAGTCGAGGCACTCTGGCGAGTCTTCGGCGTCACCGCTAGCGTCGAAATTCTCGACCAGTCTTGTGATCTTGGCATCTCTGACGCCTCGCGTCGCACAGACGAATTCTTGACACAGGCGACTTTCAACCGCTATCACACCGAGCATGAGATGCTGCGATATCTTCGCCGACTTTCCGACAAAGACCTTGCCCTGGATCGCACGATGATCCCGCTGGGTTCGTGCACGATGAAACTAAATGCAACTACCGAGATGCTGCCGGTAACTTGGCCAGAGTTCTCCAACATCCACCCATTCGCCCCCGATTTCGATCTTGCGGGCTACGCGCAATTGGTCGAAGAGCTTTCAGCGATGTTGCTCGAGATAACCGGCTACGACTGCGTGAGTTTGCAACCCAACGCGGGCAGCCAAGGTGAATTGGCGGGCCTGCTGGCGATTCGGGCTTACCACCAAAGTCGCAATCAACACCAACGAGTCGTGTGCCTGATACCGAGTAGCGCCCACGGCACAAATGCAGCAAGTGCGGTAATGGCTGGCATGACCGTGGTCGTGGTTGGTTGTGACGACGAGGGAAATGTCGATGCTGAGGACCTGCAAAAGAAATGCATTGCTGCCGGCGATCGACTCGCCGCACTGATGATCACTTACCCGTCCACGCACGGCGTGTTCGAAGAACAAGTAGTCAAGATTTGCGAAATGATTCACGCCCACGGTGGACAGGTTTACGTTGATGGCGCGAATCTCAACGCTTTGGTCGGACTCGCTCGCCCAGGCAGTTTCGGCGCCGATGTAAGTCATCTGAACTTGCACAAGACTTTTTGCATTCCACACGGCGGTGGTGGACCCGGTGTCGGACCAGTTGCCGTTAAGCAACACCTTGCCAAGTTTTTGCCGAGTCACCCAACGGCTGTGTTAAAAGATTTTGAAGTTGGTGCGGTTGCGGGTGCACCGTACGGCTCGGCATCGATTTTGCCGATCTCGTGGGTGTACATCAAGTTGATGGGAGCAGCCGGACTGCGCGAAGCAACTACTCAGGCAATTTTGAGTGCGAACTATATTGCCAAACGATTAGAGGAATTTTTTCCGGTCGTGTATCGCGGTGCAAATGGTTTTGTCGCCCACGAATGCATCATCGACATTCGCCAAATCACCAAAACCACAGGCGTAACCAACGACGACATTGCCAAACGGTTGATGGATTTTGGTTTTCATGCGCCAACGATGAGTTTCCCAGTTGCTGGCACATTGATGATTGAGCCGACCGAAAGTGAAACGATCGAAGAAATTGACCGCTTCTGTAACGCGATGATCGCTATCGCCGGCGAAATAGAAGAAATCATCACTGGCAAGATTGAATACTCGGATTCACCGTTGCATAACGCACCGCACACCGTCGAAGATTTGTGCGGTGACTGGCGGCGCAAGTATTCACCGTCAGACGCCGCATTCGCGACGCCCTCACTGCGCACACGCTCATATTTCGTACCCGTTTCCCGCATCGACGCCGCACATGGTGACCGCAACTTAGTTTGTTCGTGTGAACCCCTAGAAAATTACGCTACTTCTTTGCAATAAATGGAGGCTTGACAACCGTGCCTTCAATCTGAGTCCCACGAACATCTACGACTACCTTGTCGCCAACTTTCACGAATGCGTCGACCAGCGCGAAAGCAATTCCGTGCTCGAGAATCGGTGAAAAGTTGCCGCTGGTAATCGTGCCAACCTTTTTGCAGTCTATTAATACATCGCAGCCTTCTCTCGGGGGTCGCCGTCCGAGTGTCGTCACACCCACCAACAAGCGCGTCAGACCATTTGCGAGTTGGGCTTCAAGGGCTCGTTTTCCAGCGAATTTCGGCTTGTTGAAGGCCACTGCCCATTTGAGTTGAGCTTCAAGTGGTGTGATGCTCGGCGATAATTCATGACCGTGTAGCGGCAGACCTGCCTCAAGACGAAGTGTGTCGCGTGCGCCCAAACCCGCTGGCATTACGCCGGATGAGACAACTGCATTGAACAATTTTTCGGCATGCGATTTTGGTACTGCGATTTCTAAACCATCTTCACCGGTGTAGCCGGTGCCTGCGACGACATACGACACATTTTGCCAAACGATATTTCGAACGGTGTTTCGCGCGACACTCTTGAACTCGGCGCATATTTTGCCCAGGCATTCACGCGATTTGGGTCCCTGCACTGCCAACACGGCTCGTGATTCGGTGACATCGACTCCGCCAATAGCACGCACGACCTGTTGCGTGTTTGAGGCATTGGGCATCACATCGAATCGATCTTGATTCACCCACCACACAATGATGTCGTCAAGAACGCCACCGTCTTGATTCAGCAACTGCGTGTACTGCGTTTGACCAACCGAAATTTTGTCTAGATCATTAGTTAAAACTTCTTGTAGTGCGGCCTTGGCGTAATAGCCTTCGACACGCACGGTGCCGAGATGCGAGACATCGAAGATGACTGCCCCATTACGGCATGCCAGATGCTCGGTGATCGTGCCAGAAGGGTACGAAATCGGCATGTCCCACCCGCCGAACTCGACCATTTTTGCATCTAATGACCGATGAGTTTTGTCAAGTGGAGAAACTCGTAGCAAACTCACTGCTGATTTGAATTTCGTTAGATCGCAACAGTTCTAGATACGGATCCTCTGCTAGCCACACCAGTTGCCTTGGTCTCAAGTTTGTCGCCGAGAGTGACGATCATTGCATCTACATCAGATTTTATGTTTGCCAACGGCAACACATTAAGCACGCCTTGACCGTTGCGAACGACATCAACTAGTTGATCACCCTGACACAGCACGACTGCTTTGCCGCTGATCACGATGTGCGCCGCAGCAATCTCGGTGTCGACGTGTGATCGTAAATAGTTAAAAACTTCGCGAACAGACTCAAGCTTGATGCCGGCATCGAGCAACTGTTTAATCACTTTCAACTCAAGCAAGTCTCGATACTCGTAACTGCGTCGCGAACCACTTCCTTTGGCATCGCTCAAAGACGGTCTAATCAAATTCGTGCGTGCCCAGTAGTCAAGTTGACGATATGTGATCCCTGCGATTTGCGCAGCCTGACTACCACTGAAACTTTGTTTCGCCATTGCGACTCCCCAGATTGAAACCCTCAACGCCCTGTTGTCAGGCTACGGCTGGTTACCGAATTAAAAACTTAGCTTTGAAAATCCTCGGGCTTGATTGAATCAATGAAATCCCGAAAATCATCGATAATCTCTTCGGCGTTTTCTGGGGCGTCGGTCGGCAACACTTTGCCGACCGCGTCCAATAGCTCGTCATCCGCATAGATCGGAATGCCCGCCCTAACGGCGACAGCAATACCGTCTGAGGGACGGCAACTCACTGCTAAGACCTTTCCCTGTTGAAGCAGATGTAGGTCGGCAAAATATGTGTTGCCCTCAATTTTTGTGATCACCAGTTTCACGGGTTGGGCATCTAAAGCCTCGGTGACGTTGATCAGCAGATCGTGCGTCAGCGGACGATCAGGTTTCAAACCTTCGAGTGCGTAGTGAATCGAAGAAGCCTCAGGTGCCCCGATGCAAATCGGCATTATTCTGCGAACGCCACCCTGCTCTCGCAAGATCAACACAGGCATGTTCTGAGGTATCTCAAGGCGGATACCTTCCAAACGCATTTCGATCATTTGATTAGCGTATCCTCGCCGTCCAAACTAAATCAGTGTCTAGCGATTTTCGATGTGATCTCTGGCTTGTGCGGCAATCAAAGCGGCACGAAGTTTGGCGCCCTGTTCAACAAGCTCAGAAAACATCTGCACAGCCTGTTGACGGGCTTCTGGGTTGCGTTGACGCATGAGCGGAACAACCCGACTTTCGAAAAGCGCGACTTCGTTATCGGCCGCTGCCCGCCATGCTTTCAGATGCCTGGCATCGATGCCCAACTCGATGAACTTTGAGGACGCCTGCAAAATTTGCAAATCTGCATCATCGTAGATATCGGTTGCCCCGATTCGATTCGCGCGAACTATGCCGTAGCGTTCAAGTTCTGCCAAAATCTTCTCGGTGATATTGGCAGCCGCGATTACTTCGTCTCGGTTGAAAGACGACGTGCTTGGATTTGGCTTCTGCTTCAATTTCGAAACAGACGACGAAGCACCGACTTCTGGGACCTTGGCCGCCTTCTTCAAACCAGCAGGATGACCCTGTCCGCGCGGAGCAGGTATATGACGCAAGCCTCGTGGTGCAGTTATTTCGTCCTCGCGCAACATCCCGTCGCTCGTGTCGCCTTCTAGACGAGTTCGAATAACTTTCAACGGTAAATAGTTTTCTTTTTGCTCACGCAAAATAAATTTCAATCGGTCGACTTCGGCCTGTGAAAATTTGCGATATCCGGATGCCGTGCGCTCAGGATCGATAAGCCCTTGGCTTTCAAGAAACCGAATCTTCGAAATTGTGACATCCGGAAACTCTTCAAGCAACAATGCCAAGACTTCCCCGATCGACAAATAGCTGCGTGCGGTATTCATCAAACGGATTTTTCTATTTTCGTCATGACAAAATATCGGCTTTGCTAAAAAACACCATGCGGTATTTGCCGACTTGGATCTCGTCTCCATGCTTGATGGCGAATTCGTCGACTCGACTTTGATTGACATAAGTGCCGTTCAATGAGCCCAAGTCTCGAATGATCAACGAATTGGAAGTTTTGACTATTTCGGCGTGGCGACGTGAAACCGTAATGTCATCGAACAAAATATCGCTTTCCGAATGTCGACCGATCTGCGTCAAATCCTTGTTCAATGTAAAACGGCTGCCCGTCATCTCGCCTGATCGAACCACGAGCACACCGTGGCCGCCAACGTCACCCAAGCGAATCGTCGCATTGTCGGATGCGCCTGGCAAATCTTGCATCGGATCGACCATTGCAATCACGATCGTTCTCTCGTCTGGCAAATCCAGAACCGCACCACACGATGAGCAGAAAGACGAGTTCGGCGGATTTCTGTGTCCACACTGATTGCAAAAAACATACGACATGAAGTCTCAACCCTCAATTAATTGTTGATAGGACTTGGCATCCAGCAAGTCTGAATTCTCTGGTTGACCATCTAATTGCAGTTCGAAAATCCAACCTTCGCCGTATGGATCAGAGTTCACAAGACCTGGCGTGTCAGAAAGTTTTACGTTTACCGTGATGATAACTCCCGCGAGCGGGACATATATATCTGAAACACTTTTAGTGCTCTCAACTTCGCAACATGTGGAGCCCGCCGTAAATTTGTCACCGATATTCGGCAGTTGCACGAAGACCACATCACCAAGGGCATCTTGGGCATAGTCGGTGATCCCCACGCGCGCAGTTGTTCCTGAAAAGACGATCCACTCGTGATCTTTTGAATACTGGCGATCATCAAGAATCTTCATAAGACAAAGCTAGCCTCGTCGCGCCTCTCGCCCTACATGAAGATTTTGTCGAATTTTAGGAATATACGCAAAGGCTGTGGCGTACGACAAGATGATCCCCGGAATGGCAAATGCCCAAGCGCCAATCAACACTAAATCGGCTCCCCGACCATCGTCGGCCGCCAACAGCATCAGTGGCACTGCGAACATCAGCAAGAATGTGTAGCGCTTGCCCCAGATGGTGACGGCGAATCGTTGCATGCCGAACGCGGTGGCGATAACCATGGCTGCAGCCACTGAAATCTCGCGCACCAAAATTGCTACCGCGAGCCATGGATTCATCGATTGATCGATCAGTATTGCCAATACCGCGACGATGAACAAGCCACGATCTACGGCTGGATCAAACACTGCACCGAACGCACTTCGTTGATCAAACCTTCGCGCCACCCATCCATCCACCCAGTCGGTTGCCCCAAGACCACCCAATAGCCATGCCGCGCCCGCCTTGTCTTCGATGCTGAACAACATCCACAGAAAAATTGGCAGACAAAACAAGCGCAATAAAGTGATCAGATTTGGAATAGTCAGAACACGTTCTGAGGGCACCTCCCGAGCGTACAAGTCGGTCGATCGCCTACGCTGATCTTGTGGAACCGACGCTCTTTACACGGATTATCAATGGCGAAATCCCTGGCACATTTGTCTATCGCGATGAACACTGCGTCGCATTCATGACGATCAGCCCGATAACCACTGGTCACACTTTGGTGGTGCCAATCAAAGAGGTAGATCAGTGGACTGATCTACCCCAAGAATTAAACGAGCATTTGTTCAACGTCGCCAAGACGATCGGTCAAGCCACGAAACTGGCGTTTAAATGCGAGCGCATCGCTCTTGTCATAGCTGGCTATGAAATTCCGCACTGCCACTTGCACGTGATTCCGAGCGATTCAATGGCCGATCTCGAATTCAAAAATGCACGGACGAACGTTGACCGCCAAGAATTAGAACAAGCGGCTGCCCGCATCGTCACCGAGTTGCGCAGTGCCGGCGTCGCCGGGGTTTTTGGTTCGCGATAGTCGATCTGTCGCTTCACACTCGACACAATCGTCAGGCGTGGCACGCAACAAGTGCAACGGCGCAGTATCGGTCTCATCCAGCCAAATCTTCACGGCGTCGCGTTCAAGGATCACGGGCATTCGATGGTGAACTTCGGCAAGTTTATTATTTGCCTCAGTGGTGATGATCGTGCAAGTTTGCAACAAAGTATCATCGGGCTGCTTCCAAGTCGTCCATAATCCCGCCAGAGTCATGACATCGTTGTCGAGCCGCGAAATGTAGTGTGCTTGCTTGCGTGGCTTGCCGCCATCACTTGGCAACACTTGCCATTCATAGAAACCCTGAATCGGTATAACGCACCGATACTTCGACAGCAGATTGCGAAAACTCGGTTTTTCAGACAAAGTTTCGCTACGAGCATTGATCATGCTGGCCGCTCGGCTTTTGTCTTTAGACCAACTCGGCACCAGTCCCCAAGTCATCGCATCAACCACACGCTTGGCATCGGTTTGACGCAAAACATAGACGAGCGATGTCGGCGCGACGTTGTGATTCGGCTGCAACTCTTGGCCGAGAAACTCTGCTCGATAAATAGCCGCGAATTCTTCTCCGCTGGCTATTGAATTAAACCGACCACACACGATCTTGGCTAGTGAATCAAGCCGTTGGGCGTGGCAAAGATCCACACGAGTAGTGGCGTGATGACCAAACCTGGCAATAGGGAGCCGAGTCGAATCTTTTTGATCTCGAGCAAATTGATGCCGATCGCAATTACTGCCAAGCCGCCTGCGCTAAACAATTCGAGACGCATCCGATCTGTGAGTAGCGAGTCGATCGACGTGCCAAAAACGGTCAAGGTACCTTGCACCACGAACACGCTGACAGCGCTGAAAATTGCGCCGACACCGTAAAGTGCGGCAAAAATAATAGTCATGAAGCCATCAAGGGTGCCTTTAATGATGTACAACTGCGGTGTTCTGCCGCTGGCGTCCTCGATCGCACCCAGAATCGTCAGCGGACCAACGCAAAACAACAACGTCGCGGTCACGAAGCCGTTAACGAACGTACTCTCTGAAGAATTCTTGGCAAAACGGCGGCGCAGAAACTCGCCGATACCCGCAAGACGATCCTCGATCCGCAAGAGTTCACCGACGATGCCACCCAGAACCATCCCGACCAACGGAAACACGAGATTCTCGGTATTGATGACATCACGCAGACCAATTGCCAGGGTCGTTATGCCGATCACCTGAACGATGATTACCCGCACTCGATCGGGAATCTTGTTACCGATAACTAGACCAAGTCCACCCCCGGCGATCACCGTGAAAGTGTTGATAATCGTGCCGAGTCCGCGCACTAGTAAATGCTCAACCGACTGGCGTCAACGGGTTGCGGTCGTTGGCAATAGCTACGGCGTTGTTGGCCGCCAACATCGCCATTGCGTCGCGGGTCTCGGTGGTTGCTGAACCCAAATGTGGTATCAGCACGACGTCATCGCGATCAAGTAAACCTGCATTTATCTTCGGCTCGAATTCAAAAACATCCAGACCAGCGCCAGCAATTTCTTGGTTTCGCAGCGCATCAACCAAAGCCTGCTCGTCGACTATCGGCCCGCGGGCTGTGTTGATCAAAAATGCGGTCTTCTTC
>JAQCDY010000052.1 GCA_027729785.1 Actinomycetota bacterium
ATTAATCAGAAGTGAACGGCAGGTGAATTATCGGGCTGCGTTAAAGCCTTCGTCCAGGTCAGCCAAAATGTCTTCAATTGACTCAAGGCCCACCGATAGACGAACCAGCCCTGGAAATACACCAGTTGAAGCCTGCTCTGCCGGAGTCAATTGACTGTGAGTCGTTGATGCTGGGTGAATTACGAGGCTACGAACATCACCAATGTTGGCAACATGGCTATGCAGTTTCAAACCCGCAACAAACTTCTGACCAGCCTCGACGCCACCCTTGATGTTGAACGCCAACACTGAACCGTAACCGAGGCCACGACCGTAGCGCTTGGCACGTTCATGCCATTTGCTCGTCGGCAAACCTGCATAAAACACTTCTTCAACTTGCGCGTGCTTGGCGAGATATTCGCCAACTTGCTGTGCGTTTGCCCAGTGGCGATCCATTCGCAAAGACAACGTTTCAAGACCCTGCAAGAAGTTGAAAGCATTATCCGGTGTTGTCGCCATGCCCAAGTCGCGCAACATCTGAACGCGTGCCTTAATAATGAACGACCCAGCACCGAGTGCTGGCCAATATGCCAAGCCGTGATAACTCGGGTCGGGTTGAGTAAAGTTCGGAAACTTATCGCCCTTGCCGAAATCAAACGTGCCGCCGTCGATGATTGCGCCACCGATGCTCGTGCCGTGACCGCCAATAAATTTCGTCAACGAGTGCACGACTATGTCTGCGCCCCATTCAATTGGTCGAATCAAATATGGCGTCGGCACTGTGTTGTCGACAATCAACGGCAAACCGTTTTCATGGGCGACTTTCGCGATGCCTTCGATGTCAAGCACATTGTTACGCGGGTTCGCCAAGACCTCACCGTAAAATGCTTTTGTATTCGGCTTGATCGCCGCACGCCACTGATCAAGATTGTCAGGGTCTTCAACAAAACTCACTTCGATACCAAGTTTTGGCAACGTATAGTGAAACAAGTTGTATGTGCCGCCGTACAAACTTGGCGATGCAACAATGTGCGCGCCCGCTTCGGCGAGAGTCAAAATCGCCAACAACTCAGCAGACTGACCAGAACTCACAGCAAGCGCACCAGGCAAACCAACTGCAGTAGTCACACCGCCTTCAAGCGACGACAACCGTGCTTCAAGTACGCCCTGAGTCGGGTTCATTATTCGCGTATAAATGTTGCCGATCTCGGCGAGTGCAAATAAATTTTGCGCGTGTTGTGCATCGCGAAACACATAGCTTGTGGTGCGATAGATCGGCACCGCGCGTGACCCAGTATCCGAGTCTGGTATCTGACCCGCGTGAATTTGACGAGTCTCAAAGCCCCAATTTGAATTTGTCATTAGCGCAACCTATCTGGCGAATCCCGACTAAACAACTCGGGATTCACTTTGATTACTCAGCCACCTGAGATTTCAGAGACTTTCTTCTTGCCTTTAGAGATAAACGGCATCATCGAGCGCAAATGCGACCCAACTTTCTCAATTGGATGATTCTTGCCCGCATTTCGAAGTTCAGAGAAACGCTTTCGTCCTGAATCACTTTCGGCAATCCACTCTTCGGCGAACTTACCCGACTGAATTTCTTCGAGAATTACTTTCATTCGCTTTTTTGTGTCAGCGTCAATGATCCGCGGACCGCGTGTTACATCGCCGTATTCAGCAGTATCTGAAATCGAATACCGCATGCCGGCGATGCCCTCTTCATACATCAAGTCGACGATCAACTTCACTTCGTGCAGACACTCGAAATAGGCCATCTCAGGTGCGTAACCAGCCTCGACAAGTGTTTCAAAACCTGCCATCACAAGCGAAGTTACGCCGCCACACAACACAACTTGCTCTCCGAACAAGTCAGTTTCGGTTTCTTCAGGAAATGTCGTTTCAATTACACCAGCGCGAGCGCCACCGATCGCTTCGGCATATGACAAAGCCAGTGCTTTTGCATTGCCTGTTGCATCTTGATGCACGGCGATCAGTGCTGGAACGCCACCACCTTCGGTGTATGTACGACGCACCAAGTGGCCTGGGCCCTTTGGTGCAATCATGATCACGTCTATACCTTTTGGCGGTGCGATTCGCTCAAAGCGAATATTGAAACCGTGCGCAAACGCAATCGCCTTGCCATCAGCAAGGTTGGCTTTGATGTGCTCGTCGTAAATCTTTTTTTGTTCTGTATCTGGCGCAAGAATCATGATCACATCTGCCCACTTTGTCGCATCAGCAATCGACATTACTTTCAACCCAGCAGCAGTTGCTTTGGCTGCCGAAGACGAACCCTCACGCAATCCAACAACAACATCGACACCCGACTCTTTGAGGTTCAACGCATGAGCGTGACCTTGCGAACCATAACCAACGATCGCAACTTTCTTTGAGCGAATAATCGACGGGTCAGCATCTTTCTCGTAGTAAACATTTGCAGCCATTAACTTGCCTTTCCCTTGGTTTGGTTCACTGCACGAACTCGAGCAGTGCGATCTAGTTTTGGCAACGCCACGCGACCTGTGCGTTGAGATTCAATGATTCCATACTGTCGCAGCAATTCTGAAAAATCGTTCAGTTTTTCAGGGCTTCCGTCCAAACTCACACTCAAAGCCTCGGGACCAACCCCGAGAATCTTGCCCTCAAAAATATTGGTCAATTCGACAATTTGACCGCGTTGTTCTGGGGTCGATCGCACCGTAGCAACCATCAACTCACGCTCTACAGAATTGCGTGGGTCAAGTTCAGAAATTCGAACGACATCAACAAGTTTGAACAACTGCTTGACCATCTGCTCGAGCGTTGCGCTCTCAAGATCTACGACGATCGTGATGCGACTGTAATCTTCTTGCTCGGTTGGTGCCACGGCAAGCGAGAAAATGTTGTAGCCACGTCGCGCAAACAGCGATGCAACTCGTGCCAAAACGCCTGGTCGGTTCTGCACCAATACTGAGAGCACGTGATGATTGGCCGCTGTGCCATACGGGTTGCTTCCGGTCATCGCAACAACTCCCTTCGGTTTTCTTGAGATGGCTGCAAAATAATTTCGTCGTTGCTGCGACCTGCAGCCACCATCGGAAACACCTGCTCAGTTGGTGCAACACGAAACTCGACAACTACAGGTCGGTCATTGATGCTGTTGGCTTTGTCGATCGCCGACTCAACTTCTTCTGGTGATTCAACACGAATGCCTACACAACCCATGGCTTCGGACCACTTCACATAGTCGGGCACCGATTCTGAAAAATGCACCTGGCTATAACGATTGTCGTAGAACATTTCTTGCCACTGACGCACCATGCCCAAGTTCGAGTTGTTCAAGATGCCAACCTTGATCGGAATCTTCTCAACAGAAGCAGTAATCAACTCTTGCGCCGTCATCTGGAAGCAACCATCGCCGTCGATTGCCCAAACTGTTTTGTCTGGACGACCAACTTTTGCGCCGATCGCTGCAGGCACCGAAAAGCCCATCGTGCCCAAGCCGCCCGAGTTAACCCACGTGTACGGCTCATTGAAATGCCAAAACTGGCTCGACCACATCTGATGTTGACCAACACCCGAAACGAGAATCGTGCCTTCAGGCGATGCATCACGAAGTTTTTCAAGACAAAATTGTGGCTTTAGCGCTGCACCCGGTTCACTCGGCTCGTAAGCAAGCGGAAAATTTTCTTTCCAACCGTTTACGCGACTGCGCCACGCAGAAATATCTGCTGGTTTCATGCCACCAGCCATCAGATCGCGCAATGCAACGATCATTTCTTCGATCACCAATCGGCAATCGCCAACGATCGGCACGTCAGGCTTGCGTACCTTGCCCTGCTCTGCAGGGTCGATATCAACGTGAATGATCTTCGCATCTGGTGCGAACGCCGAAACTTTGCCGGTTACACGATCATCGAACCTTGAGCCAAGTGCAATCAGCAAATCTGCCTTTTGCATCGCCGTAACCGCGGTCGCCGTGCCGTGCATGCCAGGCATACCCAAGCACAACGGGTGATTATCGGGAAACGCTCCCCTCGCCATCAGCGTTGTAACAACTGGAATGTTCATCAACTCTGCAAGTTCGCGCAAAGCATCAGCGCCTCGCGCTTTCAACACGCCACCACCAACATAAAGAATCGGCTGTTTTGATTCGAGAATCAACTTCGCCGCCTCTTTGATCATTCGCGGATGACCCTTGGTAGTTGGCTTGTAACCCGGCAAACTATCGATTACTTCGTCGTCCGTTGGCCAATGCCAAGTCATCATGTTTTGCAAAACATCTTTTGGCACGTCAATAAGAACTGGTCCTGGTCGACCAGTTGTCGCAATATGAAACGCTTGACGAATTGCGAGTGGCAAATCATCTGCGCTCATTACAAGTTCGTTGTGCTTGGTGATGCTGCGGGTGATGCCCACCGTGTCGCACTCTTGAAACGCGTCTGTACCAATTGCACTTGTTGGCACTTGACCGGTGATCGCAACCATCGGAATCGAGTCCATGTATGCATCACATAACGGAGTAACCAAGTTCGTTGCAGCAGGGCCACTAGTTACCATCGCAACGCCAGGTCGACCAGTCACGTGCGCATAACCCTCGGCCATGTGACCAGCACCTTGCTCATGGCGCACGAGAATGTGGCGAATGCTCGATCTAATCAGTGGGTCGTACGCAGGCAAAATGCAGCCGCCTGGCAACCCGAACATCACTTCAACATTTTCTTGCTCGAGTCCTTTGATCAGGGCTTCGGCTCCGGTTAGTTGTTGATTCGATTTCATTTTCAGTCTCCTGTTGCTTTTACTTCTTGATAACTTTTGCGGTTTTTAAATTTTGGGGAATAAAAAAACCTCCCTGGCGGGAGGTTGTCGGCGCACGCTTTAGAGCGCGCGCCTAGAGAATGACGACGACAGAAACGCTAAGAGTGCCTTTTGAATTAAACATCTCTTCCATTGTGGCAGCAGACAACTGCCATTCGCAACCTAAGTTTGCCATCGATCCACATGACCCTTTAAAAACTCACATCCCCGATATTCAGCCTGATTTAACGGTTATTACAACCTTGCGTCGCCCGGCGGTCGAATCACGAGCCGACTTAGAAATTGATTGTCTCAAACTGGCTCTGCCGATTTTTATTGAAATACCGGTTGAAACTCTGGCGATAAATCGGCAAACATTTCGCGCACGTCGCCTCGCCAGAACCTTCATTGCTTTTGATGGACCATCACCTGCGAACCCGACACAAGTAACAACATCTCTGGATGCAAGCGAATGCGAAAACTTATTCAATTTCAACAATTGATCGGGCAAAAGTTTTGCACTCAACGGAGCAAATGATCGCACAACAAATTGTCGCACTGTCGGCTCAAGCACAGTCGTAGTTGTTGTTGTAGTAGTCGGCACAGCTGCAATAATTGTAATAGTCGTAGTTGTAGTTACCGGCACAGTCGTCGTAGCAGCAGCCGTAGTAGTCGTAGCAGCCGAACTTGAGTTTGATGCACCAGATGACTGCGGTGCCACAGTTGTCGTAGTAGTCGTCGTAGTAGTCGTCGTAGTAGTAGTAGTTGGCGTTACTGCCGAAGATGCCGACGATGACGCCCCAACTCCGATGCTGTTCAGCGCCGTAACGCGAAACAGATATGCCGTGTCGTTGGTCAAGCCAGTCACTGTCGCGCTCGCAACAGTCGCCACGCCATCTACAAACACCGTCCAGGTTGTGCCACTGTCGGCTGAATACTCGACGCGATAGTCGGTTATTGCTGTGCCACCAGTTGATGGTGCAGTCCATGACAAAGAAATTTGTGCATCGCCCGAGGTCGCACTTAAAGCACCCACGCGTGCCGGCTCTGTTATTGCATTGATCGTACGGCTCGTGCCCAAGCTCAGCGCGTTCAATGCATTGCCCATTTCGCTTGACTCGTCGCCCAAATTTAAAGTTGCACCAGTGCCAAGTCGACCGTTCGAACCACTACCCCAACACTTGACCGTGAAGTCGTCAAGAATCACACAAGAATGCGCATCGCCTGCGCTAACTGCCTTTGCAGTTCTGCCTGTGCCGAGATCAATCGCGGCGAGCGTGTCGCCCATTTCGCCACTTGCATCACCCAAACTTGTTGTCGCGCCATAACCAAGACGCCCACTTGCACCATTTCCCCAACATTTCACTGTCGAATTATCCAACAACGCACATGTGTGGCCCGCACCAGCCGAAATTGAAATTGCTGTGCGACCAGTGCCGAGCGAAACTGCACTTAACGCATCACCCATTTCGCCAGCGGCATCACCGCGATCATCTGTGTCACCGTAGCCAAGGCGACCATTGCCATTGCCACCCCAACATTTGACTGTGTTGTTGTCAAGAATTGCGCAAGAATGTGCGTCACCAGCGCTAATTGCCTTTGCCGTGCGACCAGTGCCGAGCGAAACTACGCCGAGTGCATCACCCATTTCGCCTGTTTCGTCACCGAGTGAGTCAACCGATCCAATACCAAGCTGACCAAATGCTCCACCGCCCCAACACTTGATAGTTGCATTATCTAGCAGCGCACACGAATGTGTGCCTCCTGCACTAACTGCAACAACTGTGCGATTCGTGCCGAGTGAAACTACGCCGAGTGCATCGCCCATCTCGCCAACATCATCACCGCGATTATCTGTGTCGCCCAAACCCAACTGTCCATCGGTGTTCAAACCCCAACATTTCACCGTCGAATTATCGAGCAAGGCACATGTGTGGCTCGCACCAGCCGAAATTGCAACTGCTGTGCGACCAGTGCCAAGCGAAACTGCGCCGAGTGCGTCGCCCATTTGGCCAGTTGTGCGACCCAGCGAGGTAGATGTGCCGTAACCAAGTCGACCGTCAGTGCCCAGCCCCCAACACTTAATGGTCGAGTTGTCGAGCAAAGCGCAACTGTGCGATGCACCCGTTGCAATCATCGTTGCACTGCGACCGATGCCGAAATCAATTGCCGCGAGTGCGTCGCCCATCTCACCAGCACCATCACCCAGACTTGCGGTTGCCGACTGACCAAGTTGCCCCGAACTGCCTAATCCCCAACATTTCAATGTGTTGTTGTCGAGTACGACACAAGTGTGTGCCGTGCCCAAGTCGAGATATCGCATCAACTCTCGTGTTTGTGTCGCCGCGCCGGAACTGTTGCTCACGCTGCCACCGGCAACTTCGGCGAGAACCCGATGACTCATCAACGAGCCCGCAAATACCACAAAGGTCACCAAAGAAAACAGACTCTTGCGAGACATAACGCAAGATTAGAAATCTCTGATAATCAGATGTCAAACTTTGCCCAAAGATTTCTCAAAAACTCGTTGTCTGGCTCTGACTTCGGGTGTTTCTGGCAAAACCGATACTGTCATGGTCGGCTAACTATGAAGATCTTGCAGACTCCTGATGAATGCTTTGCAGGGCTTGCCGATTGGCCCTACCCGCCCAGTTACACGCTCGTTGACGCGACAGGTACAGACTCGGTCAAGTTGCGCATCCATCATGTTGATACAGGTGCCACGCCATCGGGCGAAACGATTTTATGCATGCATGGCGAACCGAGTTGGTCGTATCTATATCGCAAAATGATTCGGCATTTTTTGGCCGCCGATCACAGAGTCGTCGCGCCCGATCTGATCGGTTTTGGACGCAGCGACAAACCCAGTGAAACTTCTGACTATTCATATGAGCGACATGTTGATTGGATGACTCAGTGGCTTGTTGCCAATGATCTGAAAAACCTGACTTTGGTTTGTCAAGACTGGGGCGGACTAATTGGCTTGCGTCTCGTCGCGGCAATGCCCGAGCGTTTTGCTCGAGTGGTTGCCGCGAACACTTTTCTGAATACCGGTGACCGCCCGCCAAGTGAGGCATTTATGGCTTGGCGAAAATACAGTCAAGAAACGCCTGTGTTTAAGGTAAGTGCAATTATGCAGGGTGGTTGCAAAATAAAACCACTTGCCGACAATGTGCGTGCAGCATACGATGCCCCGTTTCCCGACGATAGTTACAAAGCCGGAGCGAGGGTGTTTCCAACTCTCGTACCAATTTCACCGCAAGACCCGTCGGCAACTGCCAACATTGAAGCCTGGAAGTCGCTGCGAAAATTTGAAAAACCTTTTCTCACGGCATTCAGCGACAGCGACCCAGTGACTGCAGGTGGTGACAAATATTTTCAACGCGAAATTCCGGGCTGCGCCGGACAACCGCACACGACAATCGAAGGTGCCGCCCACTTTTTGCAAGAAGACGCCGACGAGAAGTTTGCCGAAGTCGTGAATCAATTCATTAACACGACGCGCCAAACCAACGGGACAAAACCAGCCTGATGAGTTCAACTAAAAATCTAAGTCAAGTGCTGATACCCTGCAATCTCTGAGAGGTGCGTTAAATGTCTACCCCAGCAAACAAAACAACGAGAATTGAGCCGGCAAAAGGTCGGCTCGGAGTACTAACGGTTGGTTTGGGTGCCGTCGCATCAACCTTGATTGCCGGCGTTGAACTCGCCAAAAAAGGTATCGCTTTGCCGATTGGATCGCTGACTCAACTTGACACGATTCGCCTTGGCAAGCGCACAGAAAATCGCTCGCCGATGATCAAAGATTTCGTACCGCTGGCGAGACTCGAAGACATTGTTTGGGGAGCATGGGACCCGTTTCCGGATGATGCCTACGTTGCAGCACAACGGGCCGGTGTTTTAGAGGGCCCAAAACATGTCGAAGCGATTGCCGATATTTTGCGTGATGTGCGACCAATGAAGGCCGCCTTTGAGCGTAATTACGTGAAAAATATCGACGCCGACAACGTGATGGGAAAGATCTCGAAGCGAAAAATGCTTGAAACGATTCGTGAAGACATCCATCGCTTCAAAGATGAAAAGAAGTGCGAACGATTGGTGATGATCTGGTGTGCTTCAACCGAAATTTATCTCGAAATTGGTCCACAACACCAAGACATCGAGAGTTTCGAAAAAGCCATTGACGCAAACGATCCGATGATCGCCCCGTCAATGTTGTACGCCTATGCGGCGATTCTCGAAGGTGTGCCATTTGCCAACGGCGCACCCAACTTGTGCGTTGACACCCCGGTTCTGCGCCAGTTGGCAACCGAACGCGGCGTGGCGATCAGCGGCAAAGATTTCAAGACTGGTCAGACACTGATCAAAACAGTGTTGGCGCCAATGCTCAAAGCACGAATGCTCGGTCTCGCTGGCTGGTATTCGACAAACATTCTCGGCAATCGTGACGGCGAAGTTCTGGACGATCCCGAAAACTTTAAAACAAAAGAAGAATCAAAGTTGGGTGTGCTCGAGCACATCTTGCAGCCAGAAAAACATCCCGAGCTTTATGGCAATGTTTTTCATAAAGTGCGAATCAATTACTACCCACCTCGCGGCGACAACAAAGAAGGCTGGGACAACATCGACATTTTTGGCTGGCTCGGCTATCCGATGCAAATCAAAGTCGACTTCTTGTGTCGCGACAGCATTCTTGCCGCTCCCTTGGCGCTTGATTTAGTTTTGTTTTCTGATCTTGCCCAACGCGCCAAGTTGGGTGGCATCCAAGAATGGCTGTCGTTCTACTACAAGAGTCCGCAAGTCGCGCCAGGTTTATATCCTGAGCATGATTTGTTCATTCAGCTTTCCAAGTTGAAGAACACATTGCGCTGGATGATGGGTGAAGATCAAATCACCCACCTTGGGCGCGAATACTACGACGAGGTCTGATCACCAAGCCAAGCAACTTGGCGATCGTTGTTGAGTAATTATTCGATGATGTTGGTGATTGCGCCGCGGTCGGCACCTTGGGCGAGTTTGGCGTATTTCGCCAACACACCACTCGTATAACGAGGCGGGTTCGGCTTCCAACCTTTTTTGCGCTTCGCCAATTCGGCATCTGATACGAGCAGATCAAGTTTCAACGAGGGTACGTCGATCAAAATTTTGTCGCCATCATTGATGAACGCGATTGGTCCGCCGTCTGTGGCTTCTGGTGCGACATGGCCGATGCAAAAACCCCAGGTGCCACCACTAAATCGACCATCGGTTATCAACGCACAGTCACTGCCTCGACCTGCACCTTTCATCGCACCAGTGATTGCCAGCATCTCACGCATCCCGGGTCCACCTTTTGGGCCTTCGTAACGAATCACGAGCACGGTGCCGGGTTTTATATCCCCCGACATGATTGCAGCCATTGCGCCGTCTTCGCCGTCAAACACTCGGGCCGGGCCTTCAAAGTGCATCTGCTCTGCTGAGAGACCTGCAACTTTTACTACTGCACCATTTGGCGCGAGCGAGCCGCGCAAAATATTTAATCCACCTTCGGCATGAATTGCATTCGACAACGGATGAATCACTTCGCCGTCTGGCGCCGGCGGGTTCAACTCGGCCAAGTTTTCAGCCATCGTTTTTCCGGTAACCGTCATCACATCGCCGTGCAACAGACCTGCATCAAGTAAATGTTTCATCACGACTGGCACACCGCCGACTCGATCAATATCGGTCATGTGATATTTGCCGCCAGGCT
>JAQCDY010000053.1 GCA_027729785.1 Actinomycetota bacterium
ACCCGTTGAAGCCAAAGTTGCAGCACCAAATGACAAACAGTTCGCATCGCTACATGCAGCCGAATAAACCGCTTGAGTGTTGCTTGCCATATCAATTTTTTTGAAATATGCACGAAGCCCGGTGGCGGTTTGGGCAACGGCGAAATCACTGACCGGTCCTCCGCCTGTATTAAGTGTCTCGCTTGTGCACGAGCCGGCGTCGCTGCAGAGGCTCACCGCAGTGCCTGACGGCACCATGTCGCTGCGAAAAACTCGATCAGCATTGCCCGTGCGCTCGACATGTGGCGAGACGCCATTGAGACCAAGTGACACGGCGTCTTCGGCGAGTGCCCACTCAACGACTGCGCTTGCTGTTGGCACTGGGGCCAAGCCCGCGACAAGTGAAAAACTAAGTGCTGTTGCGAGAAGCGATTTTTTGATGCGCATGATTATCCTTCGAAAATTTGCAATACGCCTACAACCCGATACTAGTTGTATTGTTTGACTATGAAAATTGGTGTACAACTTTGGCCACAGGCCACAAATATCAAGGAAATGCGCGCCGCCTGGCGCACGGCAGACGCGATGGGTGTCGACAGCATTTGGACTTGGGATCATTTTTATCCGCTTTCGGGTGACCCAGAAGCGACCCACTTTGAGTGCTATTCGTTGCTTGCGGCGATGGCTGCTGACACTTGTCATGCGCAGATTGGGGCGTTGGTTTCGTGTTTCACATATCGCAACCCACAGTTGTTGGCCGATATGGCGCGCACGATCGACCACATCAGCGAAGGACGCTTCGTGCTCGGCGTCGGTTCGGGTTGGTTTGAACGCGACTACAAAGAATACGGATATCACTTCGGCACGGCGATCGAGCGATTGAAATTGCTCGAGGCTGGGTTGCCTGTGATTCAAGCGCGGTTGGCGAAGTTGAACCCACAGCCGATGCGCGGCAAGATGCCGATCATGATTGGTGGTGGTGGCGAGAAAGTTACGCTGCGACTTGTTGCGCAATACGCCGATCAATACAACTATTTTGGCCCACCAGAGAGTTACGGCAAGAAAATAAAGATCCTTGATGAATGGTGTGCGAAAGTCGGACGCAATCCGCGCGAAATCGAACGCACAGTGGCGATTTATCCGAAAGAAGTTACGCCTGAAATTTTCGAACAATACAAACAGGTTGGCGCCGAGCATGTGATCTTGGCCTGCGGTGGTCCGTTTGATTTTGGTGATCTCGAAAAACTTTTAAGCTGGAAGTAATTCACCCGCGACGCGCTTAATGCGCGCGCTGACTAATTAAACTTGAACAATGAAGCGCCTGCTGCCGTTCGTAATGTTGCAGGTTTCGAGCATCGCATCTGGCGTCGGCAACGGCATCGTGATGATCGCGGTGCCATGGCTCGTGCTAGATCGCACGGGTTCGCCCGCCGCTGCAGGTTTGCTTGGCGCGCTTGTCAGTCTGCCCGGCATCGTGGTGTCGCCGTTCGTCGGCACGCTGATTGATCGCATCGGTCGACGCAAAGTTTCGATTTATGCAGATGTGCTTTCGGCCGTATCTGTGTTGTTGTTCGTCGTTGTCGACCGAGTTGGTTCGCTGACCTATGCATGGATCGCGGCGTTGGCTGTGCTCGGCGCCGTGTTTGATCCTGCGGGTCATACGGCGCGCAAGGCGCTGATCCCTAATGCTGCAAACGCGTCGTCAATCAAACTCGAAACGGCGAATAGTCGCCACGAAGGTTTCTTCGCGGTGGGTTGGGCGATTGGCCCGGCAATCGGTGCGATGCTTATCAAATTTGTCGGACCAGTTGACGCAATGTTCGCGACAAGTTTGTTGTTTCTTGTCGCTTCAATCAGCGTGATGTTGATGCGGGTTGTCGATGCGACCAACGAAACGCACGATGCAGACTCACCGCGTGAGAATTTTTGGCAAGCAACTATCGCTGGGTTTCGCGCGCTGCATGCCGATCGTGCGCTGTTTAGTTTGACGATAATTTTTATGTTCACCTCGGCTGTGTACATGCCAATCGAGATGGTGATTTTGCCGGTGCATTTTGAACGCCTCGGCAATGCCGGCGGTCTGGGTGCGACGATGACGGCGATGGCTGGCGGCATGGTGCTCGGTGCGTTTAGTTACGGCGCGATCGCTCGGCGATTTTCGCGGTATGCGATCTTGTGTGGAGTGATGATCGGTGTGGCTATTGCCGTTGTGCCAATGGTGTGGTTGCCGTCGACTTTCGTTTTCGTGCTCGCCGGCTTTCTGATGGGCGCGATTTGGGGGCCGTTTAATCCTTTATGGAACACGCTGATTCAAAGTCGGGTGCCCACTGAAATGCAAGGCCGGGTTTATGGCGTGCAGATGTCGGCGCTTTACGCCGCCCCGCCGATCGGGCAAGTAGTCGTTGGCTTGGCGGTCGAAGGCTTTGGGCTGCAGCAAACTTTTGCTGTCATCGCTGTGCTATTCACTGTTGTCGCGTTGCTCACCCTCTCTCTGCCCGCCCTGCGCGACCTCTCTCGCAACACTGCGCAACCAACGACCGCGAACTAGCTAGCCAGCCGTCTTTGTCAATTCTTCGAGCGTGCCTTCGCCGACAATAGTTGCATCTTCGATTTTGTAAACCCGATCACAATGTTGCACCGTCGACAATCTATGAGCGACAATTAAAATCGTTTTGAAACCATGCAGTGCGCGAATCGCACTCATAACTTCGGTTTCAGTTTCAATATCGAGGCTGCTTGTGGCTTCGTCTAGCACCAGCACTTGGGGCTCGTGATACAAGGCGCGAGCAATGCCGATGCGTTGTCGCTGGCCACCCGAGACACGCACGCCACGCTCGCCCACAATCGTTTGCGTTTTTTCTGGCAGACCATCAACAAAGTCCCAAAGTTGTGCTGACTTCAAGGCGCGTTCAAGTGCGGATTCATCAATTTCATGTTCGGCGATACCAAACGCGACATTGCGACGAATCGTGTCATCAATTAGATAAATCGACTGCGCTACATAACCAATCGTCGACTGCCACTCAAGATTATTTTTGTACATGTCAATGCCATCAATTAATAGTTCGCCCGAAGTTGGGGGCAAAAGACCCAAAATAACATCGACAAGCGTGCTCTTGCCGGCGCCAGACGGCCCGATAAAGCCAACTGTTTCGCCCTTGCGCACAACAACATTTGTATTCTGCAAACTCGGCGTGATCGTATTCGGATAACTAAAACTCAAATTGCACATCTCAATCTGATTCTTGAAAGCACCTAAATGAACTAGTTTGACACGATTAGAAGAACTCTGAACTTCGTGATACACAGAGTCGATCGCTGGGCGAACATACCGCAACGAGTTAGCAGCCATCAAGATTCGATTTGCAGCAGGCACAAAACGAAACGAAACCGCAGCCATAAGACCTAAAGACGGTGCAATTCTGCTCGGATCAGTTGCTTGAGAAACCATCACCAGGATTGTCACAATTAAGCCCAAAACAGCAACAAACTCAACCCAGATTGCGGGAACCTTTCCAAGAAAAGAGAAACGAGCCCTAACTTGGCCGACAAGTAAGTTTTTATTTTCAAACTGACTGGTGAAGTTTTCGCTCCGACCTAATACCTTGACATCTTTAATTCCGGCAAAACCTTGCAACATAGATTGAATTTTTTTGGGTGAATACTTACTCAACTCCAAACCCAAATTAGAAACCCGCTTGCGAACTATCTGGTTGTAAAGAAATGAAGCACAGACAAGTATCAAAATTGACGAGATTGAAGCCAGCAAGTTTGAGTAAAGAATTAAAGAGCCCAGAGCCACGACAATCGTCAGTTCAGACAACAAACTTAAGATGCTCACAAAAGTACTTTGCACCTGCGCAACTTCGTTTTCTACGGTGTGCATTAAATCTGCAGAATTACGTTGCAAGTGAAATAGATAAGGTTTTCGAATAAACGAACGAAAAAGCCTACGCGAGAGATTTTGCTCTATTTTGAGCGAAAAATGGATCTGCGACCAACCTACATAAGCGGCAAATATGCTTTTCAAAAGAAATGCCAAACCAAGAAATCCGAGAGCAAGAACCACCATTGATGTTTCTTCGACAACCCCAAAACGGTCGAATACTGGCTGAAGAATTGAGTTATTGCTCTGGGATGAACTGCCGGTGATCACAGTGATTATCGGCACGATCAGTCCGATTCCTATAAGTTCGAGGCCTGCACTAAAGACCATGAGAAAAATCTGTCCCAATGACCCAATACGCATCTTTTGCGGAATCAAAGCCCAGAGTTTGCGGAGGGTTTCGGCTTTGATCGGGGACTTATACATCTGGGTACAAAACTACCTGACGGTGATATTCGTTGATGGCGCAAAAGAGTGCGCCAGATATCAGAATAAATAGAGAAGCCGCCGGGATTAACCGACGGCCCCTCAATTATTGATTTGACTTCGTAAGTTGCGGAAGACCGCTGCTTACATTCGGAATCCCTTGCTAATCATTGAGATTACGGCATCTTTCATTGGAACCATGCCACAGATGATCGCGCCGCTTGCGACGGTGCCCATCCAGCCATCCCAACCACTTAACTCGATGCCCCAGTAGTCAAGCGGACTGTAATCGAGCACTGCCATCATCAAAATGCTGACGATGAGAGTCCAATTCGATCCAACCACTGGAATCTTCTTAATCATTGCGCCCAACCCGACGACGCCAAGAACCGAATCAACTACGGTCATGACTGCGCCAAGCAGGATTGCTAACAGGACAAGTTGTCCAAATGCTGCCCAAAAGCCCATATCAATTTCTCCTTTTTCTGCAGGAGTTTCCTGCTACAAAAAACCTAGGGATAGGCAACATGCCAGGCGCGGATACCCGCCAAAAGGCTCAATTTGCGCCATTTGCTGTGACGCCCGACACGCGCAGCCCCAGGATCAGCATCGAGAAATTCACGTCCGCACAATCTCAAGTTCTCGGATCCGAACTACTCTCAAACCATGACTCTTGACGCCTCAACCCAAGACAAAAGCGACACGCGAGCGAAATTCACCTCGTTCGGCGAGTCGACCAAAGCCGACTGGGACAACATCATGGTGCAAATTGAGACTACCCAAGCCCGCGTCGCCGATCGACTGATTGAACAACTCGAATATCTACGCCACGACTACGGCGGCTTTCCGGTCAATCGCCTTGAGCACTGCCTGCAGACTGCCACCCGCGCCGAACGCGACGGTCGCGACGAAGAATATATCTTGTGCGCTCTCGTGCACGACATCGGCGACAACCTCTCGCCTTACAACCACGCCGCTGTTGCTGCCGCAATCGTCGAACCCGCGGTGTCGAAAGCCAACCACTGGCTGGTTGCCCACCACGGCATTTTTCAGGGATACTTTTTTTGGCAACATATTGGATTAGACCCGAATGCCCGCGACAACTTCCGCGATAGCGAATATTTCGACTACACCGCCGAGTTTTGCGCCAAGTATGACCAAGTTGCTTTCGACCCCGACTACAAGAGCGCGCCACTCGAGCACTTTGAACCGATCATTCGCAAGTTCTTTGCCCCGCGCGACCGCACCGGCGAAAAAATTAATTAGTTTATTTAGTGCAACTACGTCGAATGGCGTCGGCGAGTTGGGCGATCGCCAAATAACCGTCATCCAGAAACCTGCCGTAGCGCAAGAACGCATGAATCTGCCCGTGATAGCGCACACAACTCGTCGGCACACCCAGCGAAGTTAGTTTTTTGGCATATTGCTCGCCCTCATCGCATAGCGGGTCATATTCAGCAGTAATCACAAGAGTCGATGGCATCTTGGCCAACACCGCGTCGCTAGCCAACAACGGCGACACCAACGGGTCATCAGCACTGCCTTTGCCGCCCGACAAATAGTGTCCAAAAAACCAATCCATCGCGGCTGCGGTCAGCAAAAAACCCTCGCCATTCTTGCGATAACTCTCAGTGACGCAACGCGCATCGACTGCTGGGTAAACAAGCAACTGCATTTTCAATGCAACACCCGAATGCTGAGCCACAAGCGTCGCCAAATTTCCGCCAGCCGAGTCGCCGCACACGACCATTCGACTCGCATCACAACCCAACGATGCGGCGTTATCGCGCGCCCAACGAGTCGCAGCGATGCAATCTTCAAGCGGCGTCGGAAACGGAAACTCCGGCGCCATGCGATAATCAATGCTCAAAACTGCCTGACCCGATTGCGTCGCAAGCCGACGACAAACATCGTCATAGTCATCGAGCGTATGAAACACCCAGCCGCCGCCATGTATAAAAATGCACAACCCTAAATTTTTTTCAGCAGACGGCGAATACAGTCGCGCCGACACACCGCCAGCATCAATGTCGCGTCGCAAAAAAATCTCATGGTTACTAGGTATGTAATAACGCAATGTCATCTCACGTGCTTCAACTGGCGTCATAGTTTCAAGCGCGGGCTCGGCACGCGTCGCCAACAAATCAAGCAACGCTTTTGTCTGAACATGAAGCGTCATGACGAAAGCAGATTATCTACAACCCGCACCTCACCCACAACCTTGCCGTGCCCAAAAATTGGCGAAGCAAAAGCACGCTCGTCGACACCCGAGATATCAACGCCCAAAGCCAGAAGCGCCGCACGCATAACAGGTGGCCGTGCGCGATTTGCTCCATCGGCAATCTTCAACGCAATTGCTCGACCGTCAGGTAGTGCCGCCGCATAAACACCTTCAGCGCCATCTTTAGCAACAAGACCCGAAATGCCTGCCATCAACAACGACACATCGCGCGTTGGCCCGCCCACCATTTGCGGATGCTTGCGCATCGCGTCAACCACCACCCGCGCCGGCGATCCGATATTGGACATTGCGACACTACGAAACCCACGTGCCAAACCCACAAGCGTCATCGCATGTGCTGGCGCACCACAACCGTCAACGACGATGTTCGCGACTTCTTCACCGATCATCTCGGGCATCATCGCGGTTATCAATTTTTGCAATTCGTGATCAGGATCTAAATAACTTTCATCTGTCGCCCAACCGCAAGCAACGCAAGTTGCCAACATCCCCGAATGTTTACCCGAGCAATTCATCTGCAAAGATGTCGCGACACCACCATTGCGCACGACTTCTTGCGATGCAGCATCATCGAGGGGTAGATCTTTTGTATTGCGCAAAGAAATTTCGTCTAATCCGGCGCTAGCCAAAATTTCGCGCGCGGCCTGCAAGTGCTCGGGCCGACCGTCGTGGCTGGCGCACACAAGCGCCAATAATTTTGACGGCAACTTCAAACCCGCTGCGACCATCGCAGTAGCGAGAAATGGTTTTGTCGACGACCGCGGAAAGATAATTGCCTGCGGTGAGCCGACGCTGAAACTTATTGAGCCGTCGCGCTCAAGACAAACAACTGCGCCGTGGTGCCACGACTCTTGCACACCGTTACGCAAGGTCATTGCGACTGGTTTGGTATCAGACGCAAGCATTAGTCGTTCTTAGTTTCGCGTACCGTTTTTGCTTCGACGACTCTTCAACCGTGAAACCACAAATCGCACGAGCAGCACCAAAATCGCCCCGATTACGAGCCACTGAAACACGCCGACATATTCACCGACCCGCTCCCATTGGTCGCCCAAAACAGCGCCAGCACCGATCAACGCGATATTCCAAATGGCACTGCCGATTGCAGTCAACGCGACAAAACTCGTCAACTTCATTCGCCTGAAACCAGCAGGTATCGAAACGATCGAACGGATCAATGGCACACATCGGCCAACCAAGACGGCGGCATTAGATCGCCGATCAAACCACGCTTCGGCCCGCACGAGATCTGTGCTTTTAACACCAAACCACTTGCCGAACCGCTCGACAAAAGCACGCAACCGCTCTGGCCCGATTGCCGCAGAAACAAAATACAAGATCAACGCACCAACAACCGAACCGACAGTCGCCGCGATCATCATGCCGATAACAGTCGTGTCACTCTGAGCTGCGTCAGCAGCCGCATTTGCAGCGCTAGCGCTCTGTTGGGCGACGAACCCCGCAAACGGCAAAACGATTTCAGATGGAATCGGTGGAAACACATTTTCAATTACGACCAACAACGCGACACCGAAATAGCCGAACTGATTGATTACATCTTGCACCCAGTTCGCCAAGTCACCCAACATTTATTGCCCCCAACTGCTTGAATTAGCGTAACTCAGCCGCGGCTGAGAGCTTTGCGATTTTTCGACTTTGATTTTCTGAAATCAGAGTTCATCATCGCAATTACATCAAGCGAAATCTCTTTCGGGCATGCCGCCGAACATTCACCGTGATTGGTGCAAGAGCCGAATTGATCGTCCATCGCGTGCACCATCGCTTCGGCGCGCTTGTATCGCTCGCTTTGACCCTGCGGCAAGACATTGAGATGCGAAATCTTGGCGCCAGCAAACAAACTCGCCGCGCCGTTTGGGCACGCGGCGACGCACGCCCCGCAACCAATGCACGCAGCCGAGTCCATCGCCGCATCAGCAACAGGTTTTGGCACGAGAATCAAATTCGCATCGGGCGCACCACCCGTCGGCGCAGTGATAAAGCCACCCGCTTCAATAATGCGATCAAACGAAGAGCGATCAACCATCAAGTCTTTAATTATCGGAAACGCAGCCGCACGCCACGGCTCGATCACGATTTCGTCACCGCTCTTGAATGTGCGCATATGCAATTGACAAGTCGTCGTCGCTCTTTGTGGACCATGTGCCCGCCCGTTGATCATCAACGAACAGGTGCCGCAAATTCCTTCACGACAATCGTGGTCAAAAACAACTGCTTCTTTGCCCTCGCCAATTAATCGCTCGTTCAATTGATCGAGCATCTCGAGAAACGACGCTTCGTCACTGACTTTTTCGACAACATGCGTCTCGAAATGCCCTGCGGCATCGGGACCATCTTGACGCCAAACTTTTAGTTTGAGGTCGTTGATCAATTTCACTTGTAACTCCTCGTGGCAAGTTGCGCGGTCTCAAAAACCAGTGACTCTTTGACCAAATCCGGGCTCATCGGATCACCAGTCGAGTTGTATGCCGAAACATGGCAGAAGTCTTGGTCGTTTCGCAGAGCTTCACCGTCATCGGTTTGATACTCGCTACGAAAATGAGCACCACAGCTTTCTTCTCGATCAAGCGCATCTCGGCACATAAGCATTCCAAGTTGAAAGAAGTCGTCGACTCGCCCAGCTTTTTCAAGTGTTTGATTTACGCTTTCACCGGTGCCAGTCACACGCAGATCTTTTTTAAATTCGCTATAAAGCGCCGGCAACTCCGAGAGTGCTTTCTCAAGACCCTGTTGAGTGCGCTCCATACCGCAGTAGTCCCAAATAATTTTGCCCAGTTCGCGATGAAACCAATCTGGTGAGCGTGTGCCCTTGACATTCAGATATCCGTTAAAACGCTCACGCGCCTCAGTTTCGGCTTGCACAAATGCCGGGTGGTCTGTTGTCGGTGCGGGCTTATTGAGCAATGGCGCAAGACCGTTGCTAATCGTGTATGGCAGAACAAAATATCCATCGGACAAACCTTGCATTAGCGCGCTTGCGCCAAGACGATTCGCGCCGTGGTCAGAAAAATTTGCCTCGCCAGCGGCATACAAACCAGGAATCGTCGTTGCAAGTTCGTAGTCGACCCACAATCCGCCCATTGTGTAATGGGTCGCTGGATAAATTCGCATCGGTGTCGAGTACGGATCTTCGCCAGCAATGCGCTCATACATCTGAAACAAGTTTCCATAGCGCTCTTGCACAACATCGCGACCTAGTCGCGCAATTGCCGCCGAAAAGTCGAGATTCACCCCATTTTTTAGCGGCCCAACGCCATGGCCTTTATCGACAAGTCGCTTGGCTGCACGCGAAGAAACGTCTCGCGCCGCCAAGTTTCCATAACTCGGATACAAACGCTCGAGATAATAATCGCGTTCACTTTCAGGAATTTGCTCAGCAGGCCGTGAGTCGTCGGCATTTTTTGGCACCCAAACTCGTCCGTCGTTACGTAGCGACTCGCTCATCAAAGTGAGTTTTGATTGCGACTCGTCACTTTGAGGGATGCAAGTCGGGTGAATTTGTGTGAAGCACGGATTCGCAAACATCGCGCCGCGACGATGGGCACGCCATGAGGCCGTGACATTGCTATTCATCGCATTTGTCGATAAAAAGTAAACATTGCCATAACCACCGGTCGCCATCACGACTGCGTGCGCCGCATGTGAAGTAATTTCGCCGGTCAAAAGATCACGAACGACGATTCCGCTGCAGCGTCCGTCGACCTCGACAACGTCGACCAATTCAGAGCGATTGAACAAACGCACACCCCCGAGCCCAATCTGACGTGCCAACTGCTGATACGCACCGAGCAACAACTGCTGACCAGTTTGTCCACGTGCATAAAATGTTCGACTTACTTGTGCGCCACCAAAACTGCGGTTATCGAGCATGCCGCCGTACTCGCGGGCAAACGGCACGCCTTGGGCGACCATCTGGTCGATGATGTCAACT
>JAQCDY010000054.1 GCA_027729785.1 Actinomycetota bacterium
TTCGCAACCATCCGGCAGGTTGTGTGCCGTGAACGCACCAAACGCGATTGCCGCAAGCGGCAAAGCACGATCGGGCGAGCCCTTGACGCTGAATGTGCCACCGACAAACTGCAGGTCTTCGGCTGAGCATTCAAGTTGGTGAGCGGCAATCAGTTTTGCCTTCTCGATTACTTTGTCGCAGGCGAGTGCGATCGCAACACCGCCAACTGGCAGACTTCGCGAACCATAAGTATCAAGACCCAGCGCTGAGATCGCCGTGTCACTGTGCAACACGTCCACATCTTCGGGTGCGACACCGAGTTTTTCTGATGCGATCATCGCCCATGAAGTTTCGTGTCCTTGACCGTGTGGTGAAGTGCCGGTGATGACCTGCACTTTGTTGGTCGGCAACACGCGCACGGTTGCGGCTTCCCAACCACCAGCGCTGTAGTTGAGCGATGCCAATACACGCGACGGTGCGAGACCGCACATTTCGAAGTACGAACTCATGCCCACGCCGAGCAGTTTCGTCGCGCCAGGCACATTTTGTTTTTTCTGTTGTGCACGCACACCAGCCAGGTCGGTCATTTTGGCGGCTTTTTCGGCTGCCAGCAGGTGATCACCTGAGTCGTATGTCAAACCGCTGAAAGCCGTATATGGAAACTGTTCTTTTTTGATGTAGTTGCGCTTGCGCAATTCGAACGAGTCAATTTTCATTTCGCGGGCGAGTGCTTCGATCGCCATTTCGATTGCGTATGTCGCTTCTGGTCGACCAGCGCCACGATATGCATCTGTCGGAGTCAAGTTTGTGAACACCGAAGTGCAACTGAAGTCGTATGCCTTTGGAATGTCATAGACACCTGCATATAAAAAGGCGCCGAGCAATGGCACGCCTGGTGTGACGAGTTGCAGATATGCACCCATGTCGCCGATTATTCGCACACGAACCGCAGTGATCTTGCCGTTTTCGTCGGCGGCTAATTCGATATGTTGAATTTGTCCGCGACCTTGAATCGTGGCATGTGAATTTTCCGATCGCTCTTCGACCCAACGCACTGGTGTGTTGTGCTTGCGGGCGAGTGCCATGCACAACAGTTCTTCGGCGTAAACATCAAGTTTTGAACCGAAACCTCCGCCGACGCTTGGTGCAACGACACGCAATTGTTGTTCGGGTATGCCGAGTGTCAGCGCCGACATCACTTTCAAAATGTGTGGAATTTGAGTCGCTGAGTAGAGAGTGATGTCGCCCCCAAAAGGCTGCGGCACTGCTGCAATTGCGCGCGGCTCCATCGCCATCGGAATCAATCGTTGTTGCACGTAACGTTCTTTGACTTTGTATTTGGCTTTCTTGAATGCTTCTTCAACGCATCCAGGTGTCTCTTCAACCAACAATGGCCAGGTATAACTCTTGTTGGTACCAAGATCTTTGTGAATAATGTTTTTGTCACTGAGCGCATCTTCGAGATCAACTACTGCTTTGAGCGACTCGTATTCGACATCAATTGCATCGAGTGCGTCACGAGAGGCAACTTCGTTCGTAGCCAAGATTGCGGCTACACCGTCGCCGACATAGTTGACTTTGTCGATCGCCAACGGATAGTGCGGCGGATTCTTCATGTCTGAGGTGACGGGCCAAGCGCAGGGCATCGGCGCTGCCCATGCTGATTGCAAATCTTTGCCCGTGTAGATGGCAACGACACCAGCGATCTTTAGGGCAGCCGACACATCGATCGACTTAATTTTTGCGTGAGCAAAAGGTGAGCGTAAAACCGACAGGTGCAACGCACCAGGAATATTTAAATCGTTGGTGAACTTTGCTTCGCCCGTCAATAGTGGTGGGTCTTCACGACGCAGCAACCGTGTGCCGATGATTTTGGTGGGTTTGTTTTCGGTGATAGTCATGAGGCCCCTTTACTTTGCGCCCGCAGCTGCGAGCACAGATTTGACGATGTTGTGATAGCCAGTGCAACGACACAAGTTGCCTTCGAGCCCGAGCCGAACTTGTTCTTCTGTTGGCTTGGGGTTTTCGTTCAACAAACCAACCGCTGCCATCACCATGCCTGGCGTGCAGTAGCCACATTGCAGGCCGTGGTTCTCCATGAACGCAGTTTGCATTGGATGCATCACACCATCTTTTGCCAAGCCCTCGATAGTCGTGACGCTTGCGCCGTCGGCTTGCACTGCCAAAATTGTGCAACTCTTGACCGCTTCACCGTTCATGTGAATCGTGCACGCACCGCAACTTGAAGTGTCGCAACCGACATTTGTGCCAGTGAGCCCGACTGTTTCACGAATGTAATGCACCAGCAAAGTTCTTGGCTCAACATCGCCATCATGCTTTTTGCCGTTGACCGTGATTGAAACTTTCACTTTCAGCCCCCCCGTGTATCTTTCGGCGTCATTGCCGAACACTTACCCCTACGCGCAATCATGCCCCACAGGGCACAACTAAACAAATCGCGTTATTTATCTATCTTTTGCAGGCTGCGTAGGGCGAAAATCAGCGTCAAAGCGCTGAGTGCAACTATCGCAATTAATCCACCGAAACTGTTTGACCAACTCATATATCCGGGATCGTTGGCATTGACCCAACCCGATCGTGACAGGCGAAAAATATTTGTGATCGGGTTGATGCGCGCAACCGTGTGCAACCAACCCGTCATTACATATAGCGGCACTTGTGCGGTTGACAAAAACATCGTCAAGAAAATTGACATCTGCATGATCGCCGCGCCACGCATGTCTTTAAATCGGTAGGCGAGCCCCAAACCCCAGCCAGCGCCAATAGTAGATATTCCGATTGCTGCAATCCATGAACAGACATAACTCATCACACCGGCTGTTGGTCGTGCGCCAAGAATCGTGCCGGCGCCGAACACGACAAGGGTTACCAGCGTTACGCGAATCCATGTGGCAAGAATTGGGCCAATAATTAGTGAGGCGCGTGATGTCGGCGACATGCGCAAGCGATCGTAGAAACCGTTTTCGAGATCGCGGATGAGCGAGAACCCGAGACCAACACCGCTGAACGCTGCACCCATCGCCAAACCGAGTGGCATGAACCAATTGACTGAGCGATCTGTTGGGAAGCCTGGCAGTTTCGTCAGTGCAAAAAAAGTGCCAGAAAAAGAGAGCATGTTGAAGATCGGCATGGCAAGTGTCGGAATAAATGCCGATGGCAGTCGCCGTGTGTTGATCAATCCGCGCTTGACGAGTTGCCACGAACTACGCATCGTTGTCGAGTGCACATCGCGTGTCGACAAAACTGAAGAAATTGTTTTTACGTTGGTACTCATCGCTAGTTCGCTCGCAGTCGGGCGTGAAGTTGTCTGCTGGCGATGTACAAAGCAACAATTGCGATTGCCATCGGCACCAGAATTGCTCGCGCTGTTGCCGAGACGCTGAAGCCTTCTAGTGATAGCGCGCGAAGCCCTTCGACCAAGTGCGAAATCGGGTTGAAGCCGGCAACAGTTTTATAGACACCACTCATTGTCTCACGCGGGAAGAACGCACTCGAGAAAAATAACAAGATAAATAACAGTGGAAACGTGCCCTGCACGGCTTCTGACGAGCCGGTTTTGAGCGCAACTGATGACATAAGCGCAGCTACGGCAAGAGCAATCAACGCACCGCTGATGATCATTGCGATGATGCCCGGTAGTCCTGCCGAGACATCAGCACCGAATGGCAATAGCGCTAACACGAAAATTGCTGTTTCAAGTGCGCCGAATATGACGCTTCCTGCAAGACGGCCGAACAAAATTGAAAGTCGAGAAGTTGGCGACGCCAATAGGCGATCAAAGAAACCGTTTTCGATGTCGGTTGCGAGTGCAGCGGCGCCGGTTATAGAGCCGAACAACACACCTTGGGTGATCGTGCCTGCAAGTTGAAACTGTAGATACGAGTTGACTTTTGGAAACCCAGGTAGCGAAGTTGTTTTACCGAATGACGAGTTGCCCAAAAAAGAAAAAAACAACGGAAACACAATGCTCGGCACGACTAGCGCTGGTTGACGAAATAATTCGATTGTCGAGCGTTTGCCTAATGCGACAGTCTGGCGGAGTGAGGCTGATGATGAGCGTTGCACCGAAACATCATTGACAAGCGTTGCAGCGCTGGTCACTTTCGCCCTCGGCGTTTTTTCTTTTTTGGTTCGTCATCGCCGTTGTCACCGGCAGATGGTGCGTTGTCGGCACCTTCAAGCCGATGACCAGTTGCTTCGGCAAAAACATCGTCAAGACTTGGCTCGTTGATTTCAAGATGCTGCACATGCACGCCGGCTTCGTCAAGTTTGCGCACGACTTCTGTTACTTGCGATGCGCCGCCGCGCAGACCGACACCGAGCGCACCTTCTGCGCCCGGCCGCAAGTCGCCAAAAGTGCTGAGCACCGCTTTGGCTTTTTCGGCCTGGTCAATATTGGTATTAATAATCAGTGTTGGTGCACCGACGCTGGCTTTCAACTCGGCAGGTTTGCCTTCGCGCACAATTTTGCCGTGATCAATGATCGCAATTCGATCGGCGAGTTGATCTACTTCTTCAAGATATTGTGTCGTCAACATTACGGTTGTGCCCTCATGATTTAATCGACGTACTTCTTCCCAGAGTGTGAGTCGGCTCATCGGGTCTAAACCAGTCGTTGGTTCATCCAAAAATAAAACTGTTGGCTGATGAATCAGAGAGAGAGCCAAGTCGAGACGGCGACGCATGCCACCTGAATATGTCGAGACGCGACGTGAAGCAGCAGCAGTTAGACCAACTCGCTCGAGTAACTCATCGGATCTTTTTTTAACCGCCGCCGCGGGAATGCCATAGAGCACGGCTTGCAATGCCAGAAGTTCTGCGCCCGTCATTAAAGGGTCAATCGCCGCGTCTTGCAGTGCGACGCCGATGTTGCGACGAACTTGGTCGGCTTGAGTTACGACGTCATAACCGGCAACGCGTGCCGTGCCTGATGTCGGTCGCAACAGGGTCGTCAGCATGCGAACGGCGGTGCTTTTGCCTGCGCCATTTGGGCCGAGAAAACCGAAAACTTCACCCGCTTTGATGTCAAGGTTGATGCCCTTGACCGCGTGCACATCGCCGAAGTGACGCACCAAATTTTCGGCGATAATCGGCGAGTTGCTCACTGCCACAGATTACTTAGTTACGGCGTGAAAAAGTTAAGCAGAGACAGCTTTGATGGCCGACCAAACTCGTTCTGGCGTTGTTGGCATGTCGATGTGACGCACTCCTAAGTGCATCACGGCATCAATCACTGCTGATTGCACTGCTGGCGTCGAGCCGATCGTCCCTGATTCGCCGATGCCTTTCGCGCCAAGTGGGTTGACAAATGTCGGCGTCTCCATGTGTATGACTTCGATGCTCGGCAATTCGACTGCGGAAATAAAAGTGTATTCAGTGAAATTGGTTGTCAATGGGTTGCCGTCGCTGTCGTAGCGAAACTCTTCGAGCAGTGCTTGTGCCGTGCCTTGGGCGATACCGCCATGAATCTGGCCGTCAAGTATCAACGGATTAACAACTTTGCCAGCATCATCACAGGCGATATGTCGGCGGTGTTTCACTTGACCCGTTTCGGTGTCGACTTCAACGATCGCGATGTGCGCACCAAACGGAAACGTCGCTGAACTTGCGACGAAAATGCCATCGTGAGTTAGGCCCGTTTTGGCATCTGCCATTTTTGCGACATCAGACCAAGATTTAGTAATTGAAGGTGTGCCTGCAACATAAAAAGCACCCGTCGTTTTGTCGAGCACGATGTCGTTTTCGTTGGCTTCAAGCAACTGGGCCGCGAGTTTGCGTGCTTGGTCAACGAGTTCAATCGAAACTTTTTGCACGGCGGCACCACCTTGTTGCAAAGAGCGTGAACCCATCGTGCCACCGCCACTCGGCACCAGATCTGTATCGCCCCAGACGACGTCAATGTCTTCGATGTCGATGCCAGTTTCACTGCTGGCGATCATCGCCCACGAAGTTACATGTCCTTGACCGTGTGGTGAGGTGCCTGTGTACACGACTGCTCGACCGTTGGGCAAGATATTTATTTTGGCGTGTTCATGCTTCGGGTCGACGCCACCTGTGACTTCGACATAGACGCTTACACCTATGCCAAGTTGCACTTTGTCACCGCGTTTACGACGCTCGGCTTGCTCGGCGCGTGCTTCAGAATATTTTGCTATATCCATTACTTTGTCGAGCGCGGCACTGTAATCGCCAACGTCATATATGTGACCAATTTTTGTTTTATATGTCTGCATGAATTTTGGAATCAGGTTCATGCGGCGAACCTCGGCAGGGTCTTTGCCGATTTCGGCGGCAAACATATCCATCGCGCGCTCGATGGCGGCTGTCGCCTCGGGTCGACCCGCGCCGCGATACGCGACAATCGGCGTCGTATTGGTGACGACTGAAGTAGTTCGGCATTCGATTTTTTCAATGTCATAAACACCCTGCGACATTGGTCGGGTCATGGCCGAGGCGAGCACAGTGCCAACCTCGACCCAGCCACCTGAATCTTGGATTGCATTCAACTGATATGCGGTCACGCGACCCGCTTTGGTGCCGCCGATCGTGATGTATTGCAACTGGGCTCGCCCGTGACCCAAACTGATCATTGACTCGCTGCGCGTTTCGCGCCAGCGCACCGGCTTGCCAAGATGCCTAGAAATATTGCCGAGCAGAAGCTCTTCTGAATACGCGCTGATCTTCGCGCCAAAACCGCCACCCACATCTGGGGTGATGATACGAATTTTTTCGGTGTCGATCTTGTTGGCTTTGGCAACTTCGTCCCGCACACCCTGCGCATGCTGAGTCGAAATCCATTGCTGCAACCTGCCGTCAATCCATGTTGCAGCCGAACCGCGTGCTTCAAGCGGGCATGGCGCAACGCGTTGATTCATGAATCGACCTTTGACGACGACTTCACAGTCTTTGAATAACTCGTCGCCTGTGTTGTCAGGTTTGCCCATCTCGACGGTGCCCATAACAATGTTCGTGCCGCACTCCTCGTAAATAAGCGTCTTGCTGTTCATCGATTGTTCTAAGTCAATTAATGGCTCGAGAGTTTCGTACTCAATCACAGCGCGTTCAATCGCGTCTTCACCTTGATCGGCACGCTCGGTGACGACCGCGGCGACGAGCTCGCCAACCCAGCGCACTTTGCCGATCGCCAAATGTGCACGCTTGGCCCGACGATTATAAGCAGATGGCTCTTCTTCAAGCCCAAGATCTTGCGCAGTAAAAACTGCGACGACCCCAGGCGATGCTTTGCATTCAGACAGATCGATCTTGGTGATTTTTGCATGGGCAACTATTGATCTGACATATGTGACATGAAGTGCGCCGGCAAAAAGTGGCTCATCGTTCAGGTCTTCGATGTATTTGCCACCAGACGTCAAAAATTTTGGGTCTTCTTTGCGTAAGACTCGATTACCCAGAACACTTCCAGCCACAGTTTCCTCTCAGTTATTTCAGCAGGCTGAATCTATATGATTTTTGGGGTTTATGGCTGTAGCGGATTCAAAATTTCAACGCTGCTATTGCGTATTGCTTGCGCCGAGCGCACTTGCAAAATGTTGGTCACAACCGTGTAGGGCCATTTATCTGGCAGATCGGCTGTCGCATTCGGCATAGCTAACATCGGCACACGCTTTTCGCTCGGCAACAAATAACCCAATTGCGATCTGATCGCTTCTCGCATTCCTTGTGGAGTTTTCAAAACATCGATTTCGTCTTGTAGCGAATCGTTGATGTTTTCAAATGCGGCGAACTGCTCATTTTTTTCGGCAACAGACGAGCGTTGACTTGTCCATGTGCGCATTGGTATCACGAACAAGGCGAGTGAGACGGCGCCGATGAACAACGCCCCGACTGGCACGATTGCAAACCTGCTTCGACGACCGCCAGCAAAGCGCGTTTCAGTGGTCGTACTCATCTATCTATTCTGGCCTCCGCAAGCTTGCGAAGTGCGTTATTTGGAAGAGTGTCCAAACAATGTTGGGTATTTGGCGTGGGAACCAAGTTGCTGCTCAATTCGCAATAGCTGGTTGTATTTCGCAACTCTGTCACTTCGTGCTGGAGCACCAGTTTTAATTTGTCCACAATTTGTCGCCACGGCGAGGTCGGCAATCGTCGAGTCTTCAGTTTCGCCGCTGCGGTGACTCATCACACTGGCGTAGCCGTTTGCATTTGCCAGCCCGACGGTGTCGAGCGTCTCGGTGAGTGTGCCGATCTGGTTGACCTTGATCAACACGCTGTTGGCAATTTTTTTATCGATACCAAGTTGCAGTCGCCTGGGGTTGGTCACGAACACGTCATCTCCAACAAGCTGCACTCGCGAGCCCAGTGCGTTCGAAATCGCACTCCATCCATCCCAGTCATCTTCAGCCATGCCATCTTCAATCGAAACAATCGGGTATCGACCAACTAGTTGCAACCACCATGAAACAAGTTCGTCGCTGGTCAAAACTTTGTTTTCACCAGCCAAGTGATAACGAGAATCTTTATAAACTTCGCTCATTGCTGGGTCGAGCGCGATTGAAATATCCTTGCCAGGTTTAAAACCCGCCTTAGCAATTGCGTCAACCAAGAACTCGATAGCCGACTCGTTGTTCGCAAGATTCGGCGCAAAGCCACCTTCGTCGCCGACCGCAGTCGACAAGCCTTTGGCTTTGAGTAGCGACTTAAGAGTGTGGTACGTCTCGACGCCCCACTGCAAAGCCTGGCTGAAACTTGTTGCACCGATCGGCATGATCATGAACTCTTGCAAGTCAATGTTGTTATCGGCGTGAACACCGCCATTCAGTACATTCATCATTGGCACGGGCATCGTCACTGCTTTGTCACCACCAATTGATTTGTAAAGCGGAAGTTTTTTGTCGGATGCCACAGCATGCGCATTGGCAAGGCTGACGCCCAGCATCGCGTTAGCACCAAGTCGGGATTTGTTTTCGGTGTTGTCGAGCGCAATCAATTTGTGATCCAGAGATTTCTGGTCGGTAGCATCAAGACCAACTATCTCTTTGGCAATTTCGGTGTTGACATTGTTTACGGCGTTTGAAACGCCTTTGCCCAAGTATCGCGAAGAGCCATCACGCAATTCGACGGCTTCATGCTCGCCAGTTGAAGCACCCGAAGGCACAATGGCCCGGCCAAACGCCCCAGACACGAGAGTTATCTCAACTTCAACCGTTGGGTTGCCGCGCGAATCGAGCACTTCTCGGGCATGAACTTTTTTTATCGGCGCCATCGGCTTCTACCTTAGTGTCGTCAAGCGACCCGCTATTTTAATTGGTGCCGTTTGACGTCTTCCCATAGTTCGTCAAGTTGGGCGAGCGAGCAATCTTTAAGTTTCAAGTTACGTTGTTCGGCAAGTGCAACCACGGATTCAAATCGGTGGCGAAATTTGTCGGCGGCCGAGCGCAGGGCAGTTTCGGCGTCGATGCCGAGATGGCGCGACAAGTTGACGACGCTAAACAACACATCGCCGAGTTCGAGGGCGACTTCTTTGGATTTGCTGTCTTGTTTTATTGCGTTGCTCAATTCGACTAGTTCTTCGGTGATCTTGGCTGAGGCACCTTTGCTGTCGGGCCAGTCAAAACCAAACTCTGCGGCGCGCTTTTGTACTTTGGTCGAATACATCAGCGAGGGTGCGGAAGTTGCGACACCATCAAAAACTGATTTTTCAGTTACGTCGCCGCGTTCCTGTTGCTTGATTGCATCCCAATTTGAGACAACTTCTTCGGCTGAGTCGGCGTTCACATCGCCAAACACATGCGGATGGCGACGAACCAGTTTGTCGTGAATTGAGCGGGCCACATCGGCGATGCTGAAGCGACCTTGTTGTTCGGCGATCGTTGCGTGAAATTCGACTTGGTAAAGCAAGTCTCCGAGTTCTTCGATAAATTTTTCATCCGTCGACTCGTCTGTTGGATCTAGCGCATTGATCGCGTCGACAACTTCGTAAGTCTCTTCAATCAGATAACGGATCAGCGATTCGTGGGTTTGTTTTTCATCCCATGGGCATTGTTCGCGCAGAGTGCGGGCGAGGTTGTGCAACTTGGCGAGTTCTCCGGCGATCGGTTCTGAAAGTTTTGGAATATAAATCGAGGTCAAATGATCGGGTTCGATTTCGCGGTCCATGTTCTGCCAAGTGGTCTGAATAATTTTCTGGTCAGAAAGACCGAGGTGATGCAAAATCACGACGGGTTCGTCGCCGCTTGCCGATTCGTGAGCCAACTTGATGTTCGACATCACCCAGTTGGCGTGACATTGAGCCACAAGTAACGGGCCGGTCTCGCCGGCCGCGAGTTCAGCAAAACGATGACCGTCAATTAGTCGTACACCGGCATCAACTGGGTCGATCTGCAGCGCACTCCAAGCGACGTCAAGAAAACTCATCGCCGGAATCAGTGTCGTGGTGACAGATTTGTCTTGCAGCAAAAGTTGCACC
>JAQCDY010000055.1 GCA_027729785.1 Actinomycetota bacterium
GCGCTCGGCCGCCGCATATGGGTTCGCATATTTCTCCGCGTATTCAGCCACAAGTTCTTTGCGTCGCTCAGCAGGGTTGGCGGCTTGTTGCAACTCGCGTCGGTAAACAATTTCAACCGCACCTTGCGGCCCCATCACGGCAAGTTCGGCCGTCGGCCACGCATAGGCCAAGTCGGCGCCGATTGATTTTGAATTCATCACGACATAGGCACCGCCGTAAGCCTTGCGCGTGATCACTTGAATTCGCGGCACGGTTGCTTCGCAATACGCATAAAGCAATTTCGCGCCGTGACGAATGATGCCGCCGTATTCTTGATCGACACCCGGCAAGAAACCAGGCACATCCACGAAAGTTATTAATGGGATATTGAACGCGTCGCAGGTGCGCACGAAGCGCGCGGCTTTCTCGCTCGACTCGATGTCCAGCACGCCAGCCAAAACCATCGGCTGGTTGCCGACGATGCCAACCGTCTTGCCGTCGAGACGCGAAAAACCACAGACGATGCTCTTTGCCCAATGTGGAAAGTATTCGAAAAATTCGCTGTCGTCCACGACTTCGGCAATCACTTTTTTCATGTCGTATGGCTGGTTTGCCGACGGCGGCAAAATCGTGCGCAACAAATCACATTGGCGCAATGGGTCATCACTGGCGGTGATAGATGGCGCGTCGGCCATGTTGTTTTGTGGCAAGAAACTCAGCAGATAGCGCACGTCTTCAAGACATGCCTTCTCGTCAGCCGAAACAAAAGTTGCAACACCACTCTTTGATGCGTGGCTCATTGCGCCGCCCAGTTCTTCGAGAGTGACGTCTTCTCCAGTAACCGTCTTGACAACATCTGGACCAGTGATGAACATGTGGCTGGTCTCGCGCACCATGAAAATAAAGTCGGTCATCGCCGGCGAATAAACGGCACCACCCGCACACGGCCCGAGCACGACGCTGATTTGCGGAATCACGCCCGAGGATTGCACGTTGCGATGAAAAATGCCACCATAACTCGCCAACGAAACGACGCCTTCCTGAATTCGGGCGCCCGCTCCGTCGTTCAAACCAATTAACGGAGCGCCAACTTTGAGCGCAAGATCCATCAACTTGTGAATCTTTTCGGCGAACACTTCACCCAGCGCACCGCCAAACACGGTGAAGTCTTGGCTGAACACGAAAATTTTGCGTCCGTCAATCGTGCCCCAGCCGGTGATAACGCCGTCTGTATATGGGTGTTCTTCCAGACCAGCAACATGGGCACGATGTCGCGCCAGCAAGTCAAGTTCGTGAAAACTTCCCTCGTCGAGCAGCGCATCTATTCGCTCGCGCGCGAGCAACTTGCCTTTTTCGTGTTGGCGCTCAATCGATCTCGGCGAACCTGCCGTAAAAGCTGCCGCTTTGCGAGCCTTAAGGTCGGCAAGTTTTTCATCCATTGAATTGCTATTCACAGAACTCACGATACTTGCCACCAGGCCGACGGGTCATCTTGTGGTTTAACCGCCAGCTGTCGTTGCGGTTGGCAGAGTTGTCGCAGTTAGAGCATCCGGTGCTTGCGTAACTGCCAGCGTCGTGGCCAACGGCGTCAAGTCGCCAGTTGTCGTCGTGCCAGAAATTTCGATATTCCAAATACCAGGTGCATTGAGGATAAACGACCCGTCGCCCGCGACAATCGCCGCGCCCGGGCGCGTCAACGGAACATTGATTTGAATTCCCGAAAATCCGATTGCTTGTGGAATCAACTTGACCGCAAAGTTGTTGATTCGACGCGGCTGAATAAGTTCGATGCGCATCGCATTCGTGCCAGTGACGCCAGGTGTCAGCGAAATTACGACGTGAAACCTGTCGTTCTTTAGTTCTTCCCTGAATACATAGGTCGCTGTGGTTACTCGTATATCTGCTTTCGCTTTGGGTGGCGTCGTTGAAACCAGCCATGATGTGAAGATCAGTGCGACTAGTGCAAAGCAAAGTTCAACTGTTACGGCACGGCGAAGTCGCCATGCCATACTGCCACTTAGTCGACTGCCATCTTTGAGTCGGTCGAGCACGAAATTTTTTAACACCAGAGTTATGAAGATCATCACCGAAACAAAGATCACCTTCAGAACTCCGAGGCGACCGTGACCGCTGGTGAAAATGGATGAGCCGTCGAGCAGATAAATCTGCAGCACACCGGTAAAAATCGTTACACCGAAAGCGATAACTGCGTGCTGCGAAAATGCTCGCATCGCACTCACCAGATCTGAAGACCCAGGGCCAATCAGCACGACGCGCGAGAGCAGCAACAGACCGCCAATCCAATAAGCCATGGCGATGGCATGGATGATGCCGAGGACATAACTAAAAATTGCGACATCTTGCCCGAGTCGCGACAAACCAAGCGTGGCGATCATCGAAACAATGATCACGCCAGCAATCAATTGTGATGCTGGGTCGTTGATTCGATAGGGGAACAATGCGACCCAACCGCAAGCACAAATTAAAACGAAACGCAGAATCAAAATGGCGCCGCTGCCGGTGTTAAGTGCACCGAACCAGCCAAACGGATTCAACGACGCGATGAAACCCTGCGACTCTTCGCGCATCGTTGTTAGCACGAGAACAAAAAACATCGTGGCGACACAAGAAATCCACGCGAGTCGCATGTAGCGAATCATCACGCCGTATGTTGGGCCTTCAGGCCACGCAGTCACGATCAGCGCAAGGCCACCAAACAACGCCGACATCAACAGGTATTCAAAGATTCTCAGCAACGCCAGAATGCCACCGACTCGCGGCCCTGATTCTTGTTGTTCAATCGTTTCGCCGATGATCGTCGGGGCCTCTGGTGTGCCCGTGCCATCTGTCGCCCCTGGTACGGTTGACTGAATTGCAACTGCCGAAGTGAATTGAAACGAACCCAGGCTTCGATCAGGCAACGCCCAACTGACAACGCACGATCCCGCTGACGGAATTTGTGTCAGTGCGACCGATACGGTTTTATAATCAGTACCAAGTTGTGGCACTCCAAGTCCAACAAGGGTGCCGTTGCAGGCGAGCGACAGACCCATTGAAGTGGCAACTTCGGGGTTTGCCAGAGGATCACGAAAAACCAATTGCAACTGAGTTGGCGGCACTGAAACAACTTGGCCAGGCGATGGGTTTGACGAACTGAGTTGGTTCGTGCCCGCTGCCGCCGCATTCACCAAATTGCCAAAAAAGCCGAAGGTTAACAACAGGCCAATTAGCCCGAATAGAACCGAGAACTTAGCGGGTCGCTTGTTTTGTGAAATAGGCATCTACGTATATAAAGAGTAGTTAATTATGGGGCTGACTCGAGGTGAACCACCCCATAGGTAGGCTCGCTACGAAATGGCAACCCAGTCCCTGTATCGCCGATATCGGCCTCGTCGCTTCGACGAACTCAAAGGTCAAGACCATGTGGTGCGAGCTTTGCGCAATGCGGTGATCAACAATCGCGAAGGTCAGGCCTATTTGTTTTCTGGACCACGAGGCACAGGCAAAACATCCACCGCAAGAATTCTGGCGAAAGTTCTCAATTGCGAAAAATTGAAAGATGGTGAACCGTGCGGCAAGTGCGGTTCGTGCGTGTCGATTGATGCCGGCTCGAGCTATGACGTGCTCGAACTCGATGCTGCGAGCAACAACGGTGTCGACAACATGCGCGACCTAATCGAACGGGCGGCGCTCGGCAACCCGGGTCGACATCGTGTTTTTATTTTGGACGAGGTGCACATGCTGTCGAAGCCCGCCGAGGCGGCATTGCTCAAGACGCTCGAAGAGCCACCCGATCATGTGGTGTTCGTTTTGGCGACGACCGATCCGCAAAAAGTCAGCGAAACAATTCGCAGTCGAACGCAACATTTGCAGTTTCATCTTTTGCCTCTTCAAGAACTGAAGGAACATGTTCGTTGGGTGGTTGCCGACGCCAAACTTGTCGTCAGCGAAGAGGCGATCGATCGTGTCGTGCAACTTGGCGCAGGTTCGGTGCGCGATACTTTGTCGGCTCTCGAACTTGTTGTTGCGTCTGGCGGCGATGTTGAAGAACAAATTTCGTTAGACGAATTCATCGAATCATTTATCGATCACGATCCGGGTCGGGCGCTCGCCGCGGTGAGTGCCGCCGTGCAGTTTGGTGCCGATCCGCGTGCGCTGACAGAAGACATCGTGCGATATTTGCGCGATGCATTCTTGTCGTTGATGGCACCAGAACTAGTGCAACTGCCCAAAGAACGCGCCGAAGTTGTCGGCGATCAAGCCCGTCGCATGGGTGCGGCAAGCGTGGTGCGAGCAATAGAGATTCTCGGCGATGTTCTGATTGAAATACGCCATGCACCCGATGCACGATTGTTGGTTGAGGTTGCACTTGTCAAACTCACGCGCCAAAATTCAAACACAGATGTCGCCGCGCTGATGTCGCGAATTGAGCGTCTTGAATCTGGGGCAATCGCCACGCGCGACGCAACTGGGCCGATCCCCCGACCACCACTTGTTGACCCGAGCACGGGTCGAGCCAAACTTGGCGGTCGAGCATCTTCGGCGATGCCTTCTGCCGCGCCAACTGCGCAGCCATTAAAAACGTCACCAAGTCAGGTCGCCGAAAAACCATCTACATCAGCGGTTGAGACAAGTTCTACTGTCATGGCTGACAGTGAGATCAAGTCGCATTGGCCAGAGGTTGTCGCGGCGCAAAAACCGATTATTCGGGCGCTCTACAGTGCGGTCAATGTCAAAGATTGCACAGACGGCGTGCTCACGCTTGCCGCGCCAAGCGAGATGCATATTTCTAAATCGAACGAGCACCTGCAAACCCTGCTTGACTCGCTGAAAAGAGTTTCAGGCAAAAAAGTTGAGATCAAATTTGTCGTTGCCGAGTCGAAACGTGGCAAATCCGACAAGTCTTCTGCACCATTAGACGACAGTGAGATTATTGAAGATGTCTCTCAGACGAAGAAAGCCCCGAATGGTTCGCACTCATCGCCAATCGACGAACTCGCCAAGGCGTTTCCGGGGTCGCAAATTATTGATGACAAGAAGTAGTAGTTAGCAATGGCTTCTGCGTACACCCAACCGATGCAGGCGCTGATTGATGCGCTGTCTCGTTTGCCTGGCATCGGGCCAAAGTCAGCACAGCGAATCGCTTTTCATTTGATTAAAAGCGATGATCGCGATGTTGAACAACTTTCAACGTCGATTACGAAGGCAAAAGCAACGGTCAAATTCTGTCAGCGGTGCTCGAATTTTTCTGAGGTCGATTTGTGCCAGTTCTGCAGTGACGACCGCCGTGATGCAACAACAATTTGTGTCGTTGAGGAGTCGCGAGATGTCGTGGCGATCGAGAAGACTCGTGAATTTTCAGGTCAATATCATGTTTTATTGGGCGCCATTAGTCCGCTCGATGGTGTTGGACCTGAACAACTGAAAATTCGTGAACTTCTGGCGCGTATCGAGCCTCAAGGCGTCAAAGAAGTGATTTTGTGTCTCAACCCGAACACCGAAGGTGATGTCACATCGATGTATTTGGCGCGGGTGTTGCGGCCACTCGGTGTGAAAGTCACGAGACTTGCCAGTGGATTGCCTGTGGGTGGCGATCTTGAATATGCCGACGAACTTACATTGGGTCGCGCGCTTGAAGGTCGACGCGAAGTTACTGGCTAATAACTGGTTTGAAATTAACCGACGCGCAAAATCAGTGCGTCGCCTTGACCACCGCCACCACATAATGCAGCGGCACCCAAGCCACCACCACGGCGGCGCAGTTCGTGAAGCAGAGTTAAAGCCAGGCGGTTGCCGCTCATACCGATCGGATGGCCAAGTGCTATCGCGCCACCATTGACGTTGACGATTTCGTCGGTAATGCCCAGGTCGCGCATTGAGGCGATGCCGACAGCGGCGAATGCTTCGTTGATTTCAAAGAGATCGACATCAGAAACTTTTTTACCAACTCGCTCGAGCGCTTTGATGATGCTGCGACTTGGTTGATGCAACAACGAAGCGTTATCGGGGCCGGCAACCATGCCGTATGAAATAAATTCTCCGAGTGGTTTAACGCCACGCTTTTCGGCTGCGCGTTTTGACATCATTACAATGGCTGAACCTGCGTCACTAATTTGGCTGGCATTGCCGGCAGTGACCGTGCCAGTTTTGTCGAACGCCGGCTTCAGTGAAGCCAGCGACTCCATCGTTGTGGTGGCACGCACACCTTCGTCGTCGCTGATCACAATCGGGTCACCTTTGCGTTGCGGAATCGTAATCGCAACTATTTCTTCGGCAAGTTTGCCGTTGGCGATTGCCGCCGCGGCGCGTTGGTTGCTTTTCATTGCCAGGTCGTCTTGTGCATCACGACTAATTTCACCGGCGGCATAGCGCTCGGTGCCAAGGCCCATCAGGCAAGCATCGAATGCGCACCACAAACCGTCACGCTGAATTGCATCGAGTAGTTGCACGTCACCGAATCGAAATCCACCGCGTGCACCCATCGCCAAATATGGCGAGTTGGACATGCTCTCCATGCCGCCCGCGACGACGATGTCTGCATCGCCGTTGGCAATCATTTGGTCGGCCAAATAAATTGAGTTCAAGCCTGACAGACAAACTTTGTTGATGTTGACACTCGGCACATTCATCGGAATGCCAGCTTTGACCGCAGCTTGTCGCGAAGGCACTTGACCTTGGCCAGCCATCAAAACTTGACCCATGATCACATGTTCAACTTCGTCTGGTGAGACACCAGCACGCTGCAACGCTGCGGCAATTGCAAAACCCCCCAGGTCAGCCGCACTAAACGACGAGAGTGCGCCACTCAGTTTGCCGATCGGTGTACGGGCTCCCGAGATGATGTATGAACCTGGCATGGGTTACAGCGTAGGGGTTTGGGGTCTGTACTGTTAATTCATGAAAAATATTTTGGAAGCCATCAAAAATGGGGCAGACTCGGCCACGTTTGCAGCACTAGAAATACCTGCCACGTATCGCGCAGCCGTCGTGCTCAAGAGCGAACAAGAAATGTTTGCTGGTGTCGCGTCAGCGAACAAAGACCCACGCAAAAGTGTGCACATCCAAGAAGTTGCGGTGCCTGAGATAGCGCCAGACGAGGTACTCATCGCGGTGATGGCAAGCAGCATCAACTTCAACACAGTATGGACAAGCATTTTTGAACCGATCTCTACGTTTGGGGCACTTACGCGACTAGCACGCGAAAGTTCGTGGGCAAAGCGCCACGATCTCGACTATCACGTAATGGGCAGTGATGCTTCTGGCGTGGTGCTGCGTGTTGGCTCGGCCGTGCGCAACTGGAAGCCTGGTGACAAAATCACGGTGCATTGCAATCACGTTGACGATCAAGATCCGACGTCACATAACGACTCAATGCTGGGGAGCAACCAGCGCATCTGGGGTTATGAAACAAATTTTGGTGGCCTTGCCGACTTGTCGGTGGTCAAAGCAAATCAATTGATGCCAAAACCAGCGCATCTTTCGTGGGAAGAGGCTGCGGTGAATGCGCTGTGTAACTCGACGAGCTATCGCATGTTGGTTTCCAAGAATGGCGCCAACATGAAGCAAGGTGATGTTGTGCTTATTTGGGGCGCGTCAGGTGGTATCGGTGCCTATGCGTTGCAATACGTTCTTAATGGTGGCGGCATTCCGGTTGGTGTCGTGAGTTCTCCAGAAAAAGCACAAATCTTGCGTGAGATGGGTTGCGAAGCAGTGATTGATCGCAAGGCCGCTAATTACAAGTTTTGGAATGATGACAACACGCACAATGAAAAAGAGTGGCGCCGTTTCGGGGGCGACATCCGTGCTCTCGTTGGCGAAGATCCAGACATTGTGTTCGAGCACCCAGGTCGCTCAACGTTTGCCGCTTCGATGTATGTCGTCAAGCGCGGAGGAATCGTCGCGACGTGTGCAGCAACCAGTGGTTACATGCTGGAATTTGATAACAGGCATTTTTGGATGCGACTCAAACGATTGATTGGTTCACACTTTGCCAACTATCGCGAAGCGTGGGAAGCAAACCGTTTGATTCAAAAAGGCATGATTCATCCGGTGATGTCACAAGTGTTCATGCTTGATCAAACCGGCGAGGCGGCTTATCAGGTGCACAACAACATGCACGAAGGAAAGATTGGTGTGTTGTGTCTCGCCCCTCGTGAAGGCATGGGTATTGACGACCCAGCATTGCGCGCCAAGGTTGGCGAAGAAAATATCAATCGTTTCAGGAGGAAATAGTGATACTCACCGAAATTGACCATGTTGCAATTGCAGTGCACGACCTAGAAGCGGCGATCGACTATTACAAGCGCGCATTTGGCGCGACCGTCACCCACCGTGAGGTTGTCGAACAAGACGGCGTCGAAGAAGCGTTGCTAAAGGTCGCCCAGAGTTATGTGCAGTTGCTGACGCCGACTCGACCTGATTCGCCGGTTGCCAAATCGCTCGAAAAGCGCGGCGAGGGTTTACATCATGTTGGTTACCGTGTCGCTAATTGCGCCAAAGCTCTGCAGTCGATGATCGATGCGGGTGCGACACCAATTGACAAAGCGCCGCGCAAAGGTTCGCGGGGCACGACGGTCGCGTTCATTCACCCAAAAGGTAGTTTCGGCACACTGATTGAACTAGTGCAAGAGTAAAAATTCTCTTGAGCCGAGCGCTGACTGTTTCGCTCGGCGCGATAACTGGTTTGATTATTGCGGTAACGGCCAGATCACTAATCAAAAAAATTGCTACACAAATCGACGCACCACTAAAAATTCTCGTGCCGATCGGCTGCATTAGCGGTTTTGTTTTCGCCGAGTTGATCAGATACAGGTTTGAGGTGGTTGAATTGCGAATTAGTTTTGCCGTGTTGTGCGCGGGCTTGATGGTTCAATCAATGATTGACGCCTACACGCATCGACTAGTTCGTCAGATCACGCACACAATGGCGGTCGCGGGTGTGCTGATACTTGGGTTTCACGCGTTGCAAAATTCGCTTACGAAATCTCTAGTCTCTGCCGGCGTCTGCGCCATCTCTGGTGTCGCAATTTCTTTTCTGACGAACAAATTTGCAAAAGGTGGTTTGGGTGCCGGAGATGTTCGCCTGATGGCAGTTCTAGGTTGGCACTTGGGTTTTTTAAGTTACGGTGCGGCGATTTGGGCATTGTTCGCATCGTCGTTTTTGGCCGGTGCGGTCGGGTTGGCGTTGATCATGCTCGGTCGCGGGTCTTGGCAACGGCGCATCGCATTTGGTCCATTTCTTGCGCTCGGCACAGTTACTGCAATTTTTGCCGACGAAGTGTTGCCCAGCTTGTTCATCGCATAAGTTAGGGCAATGCAAGTACATCTAGTCGACGGAACTTACGAGATGTATCGCCAGCACTATGGTTCGGCGATTCGCGATCAAGAACCACCCCCGTTCGCGGCAACGGTTGGCGTGCTGTCCAGCACTTTGCAACTGCTGATTGAGGGCGCGACACATGTTGGCGTGGCAACCGATCATGTCATTGAAAGTTTTCGCAACGATTTATACGACGGCTACAAAACCAGTGAAGGCATGGAGCCCGTGTTGCTCGAGCAGATTCCGATTCTTGAAGATGCACTGCGTGCACTCGGCGTCACGGTATGGGCGATGGAAAAATATGAGGCCGACGATGCTCTCGCATCAGCGGTTGCCGTGGCGTGCGAAGATCGTCGCGTTCATCAAGTGCGGATTTTGACACCCGATAAAGATTTGGGTCAGTGCGTTAGTGGGCGGCGAGTCGTGCAGGTTGATCGTCGCAATAACATCGTGCTCGACGAAAATGCGATTCGCGAAAAGTTTGGCATTGGTCCCGAATCAATCGCCGACTACTTGGCCCTTGTTGGTGACAGTGCCGATGGGTTTCCAGGTTTGCCGGGTTGGGGTGCCAAGAGTGCTTCGACCGTGCTCGCGAAGTATGTCGCAATTAGCGAGATTCCTCCCTCACATGAACAATGGATTACAGACGGTCTTAAAGTTCGTGGTGCAGAAAAGCTCGCGACTACTTTGCGTGAAAATCAAAAAGACGTTGAACTTTTTCGTAAGTTGGCCACACTCGTACAAGATGTACCAGTTGGCACGGTCGACAGTTGGAAGTGGGTCGGCGAAACCGACAAATTTAAAAGTTTGCTAGAAAAGTTTGGGGCAACACATTTATTAGATCGGCTTGCGCGAGCCAAGAGTCTTGCGCAGTAGTTAGACATTCGTCATCGATATCGCCAAAAAGTTTCGTACATCGCTTCCGCCGACTGAAGTGACGGCCAGGCGATCTGCGGCACTCAAATGGTTCCGATGAAGGCTGCTGCCTT
>JAQCDY010000056.1 GCA_027729785.1 Actinomycetota bacterium
CAAACGCGACGCGAGAGCGAGCGCTATTTGATCGCGGTGTAAAAACAATTGTCGGCATTGACGAGGTTGGCAAGGGTAGTTGGGCTGGGCCACTTGTAATTGGTATTGCGATGTTGAGTCGCGAGATGGTTTTTGCTGACGAGCCGGCTGTCGTGTTGGGTGGTGTGCGCGATTCGAAACAACTTTCTGAGATGCAACGCGAAGAAATGTTTGAGCGAGTTGCTGCCGAGTGTTTAAGTTGGTCGATCGGCGCGGCAAGTGCGCTTGAGTGCGATCAACTCGGCATGGTTGAAGCGCAACGGTTGGCCACTGCACGCGGCTTTGCTGCGCTCGCCGGCGCAAGTGTCGACGCAACAATTGTCGACGCAGCAATTGTTGACGGGCGCTGGGACTTTGTTTCGCCGCACGCCCGCGAAGTGATGCTCGAAGTCAAAGCAGATGCCGATTGCGTGTCGGTGGCTGCAGCCTCAGTATTGGCAAAAGTTTCGCGTGATCGCATGATGCGGGCGCTGGCAACTGATTATCCGCAATGGCATTTCGACACCAACAAGGGTTACCCTTGCCCCAAGCATCGGGCTGCGTTGCAGGGTTACGGCCCGTCGGCGATTCATCGCACTTCGTGGGCGTTCATGCCCAACTATGTGCCGTGGCTAAAAACTAATTAACTAGTTCGGGTACTGGCAATTGCGAAGCGGCAACTTCTTCTTTGCTTCGTTCGTAGATTAAAATTGCGAATAGTCCGGCAAAAGCGAGTGTGCCAATAAGCCAAACAATCTCCGGTTGTGGGCCGAATTGCCACCACCATTCACGCCCTTTGTTGAGCGATTTGATTGAATAAACATCTTGACCCGTCACGTAACGACGGATTGAATCACGGATAGCGACCGAATTTGAAATGGTACTCATCAAAGCGACAGTTATAACGAGCGAAATCGGATATTGATTTTTTTTGTTATATGCAGCAATTATTATCAGACCAATGAACATTGGCGTAAAGTATCGGGGACTAATTTCACCAGGTATTTCATATAAACCTGTTTGACTTAAGTAAAGTATTGCAAAACTCATAAACAAAAATCCAAAAGCAAAAATAATCCGATGCAACTTTTGCGATTCGCGAATCGCAAAAACCACTAACAACAGGGCTGATTGAAAAGAAAACAGCCAAACTATTGACCCCAAACTCAACTGAGGAAAACCAAGACCAATATTCCCGAAGTACGACAGGAAGACATCTGGAAGGCGCAAAAAATTGTTGAAAAGTAATTCGTTTGCTCTATGAGGGAATTCTTTCTCTGGCATGAATCGTTGATCATTAAAAATATTGACTCGACCAAACCAGGTGGCACGTTGATAAACAAAAGTTGCGATCGTTAGTGTTGCCCCGACAATAATTAAAGTCTTTTTGCTTAGTTTCAGACCTTTGGGTGGAAACTCTGAGATGAGCATGATCGCAGCCAGAAAAATCAGTGTGTATTTGCCTTCGGGTCTTGATGAGCTTGTTAACCAAACTGCGAAAAGAGCAACTAGAGATGCTGGAATCCAAAGTTTTGGAACTTTTCGATTTTTCAGGACAGACATAAATGTGAAAACAAAACAAGTTGTGCCTGCAAGCGTCCAACTCGAATTGTGGACTGATCCAATGCTGAATGCAGCCCCAGGTGTGATAACAATCAGCCAGGTCAAGAGCAAGTCGTTAGATCGTCGTAGATTTATTGAAAATGCCAAAATTATAGTTAATGCAGCTAAAAGCGAATTAAATAAACGCATCTGCACGACGCTTTTTTCGACGTCAGCCGACACAAAATTCCTCATCACGTCCGGATAAGTTTTGGGGTAACAACATTTATCGTAACGATCAGTTGAAAACACTTCGTTGCGAACGCCTTCTTGGCAGGCAGCACTTCCCCAAGTTCCTGTAACAGAAACATGTAAGCACTGCTCCGGTTCAGCAACCAACCCCGGAACAATCATGAAGCCCGGCCGATTAGGGTCTGGCTGACAATACGGAGTTGCCCCAATTGATTCAGACGTCCCGCACCAAATGCTGGTGAGAATAAAGTCTTCGTCGTTGGTGCTACCGAGGGCAGAGCTCATGGCCCACGCGGCGAGCGTCATGAACAACAGAAGCGCCATAAGCGCGCGAATTGCGATGAAACGCACGAACGGCTTTGAAATTTTTGCCAACTTCACAACGCCTGAACGCTAGCAGGGGTGATATTTACGACGAAGTAACAAACTGTGGGAAACCCGACATTACTTTAGTTTTTTTGGGTGCCGACCTTGAGGTCGCGAAACGCCGACTTCGAGTCGATACCGACATCTTTTGGCAAACCGAGCACGCGCTCGCCAACGATGTTGCGCATCACTTCGTCTGAGCCGCCAGCGATTCGCATGCCGGGCGCACCGAGCAGCAGCTGACTCCAGGCGTAAGTGCCCCATTCGCCAGTGTCGGCTTGCAATTTGCTACCAAGCACGAGGGCCAGAAAATCATTCATCCGTTTTTGATTGTCGACAAGAGCCATCTTGGCAATTGACATCTCTGGTCCAGGTGTTTGGCCAGCACGAATTTTGTCCATCGCCCGTTGGTTGTTGTAGCCGGCAACTTTGGTGCGAATAAACAGCTCTGCCATTTTTTCGCGCACGATCGGATCATCGGTCATGCCGAAGTGTTGCACCATGGCCTGCATGCGTGTGAACATTGAAGTTTCGCCACCACTTGCCGTGCCAATCGCCGCACGCTCGTTCATCAATGTGGTCAGCGCCACGCCCCAGCCGTTATTAACTTCGCCGAGTCTGTAACTATCTGGAATTCGAACTTCGTTGAAAAACACTTCGTTGAAACTTGCACCACCAGTCATCTGCCGCAACGGACGAATCTCGACGCCTGGCGCGTGCATATCAACAATGAAACCGGTTAATCCTTTGTGTTTTGGCAAACTTGCGTCAGTTCGACAAATCACTTCGCCGATGTCGCTGTATTGCGCACCTGACGTCCAAACTTTTTGACCGGTCACAACCCACTCTTCACCGTCACGTTCGGCTTTCATTTGCAAAGATGCAAGGTCGCTGCCCGCGCCCGGTTCAGAGAACAACTGACACGAGACAATGTCTGCGCGCCACATCGCCCGCAAAAACTTTTCGCGCGCCTCGTCGCTGCCGTGTGCCAAAATCGTCGGCGCAACCATGCCGAGACCAATTTGAAAAATTGATTGATTCGCAACTTTGTATTGCCCCTCGGCTTTGCCGTAAGCCTTTTCGAACTCGTTAGTTAATCCAGCACCACCGTATTGAGTTGGACCAGTGATCCAACCAAAACCAGCGTCAAACTTTTGCTGACGCCACTGCTTGGCGCGACTCACCATTTCGTCTTCAGACTGTTTCGATCGTTCTTCGAACATCGACACATTGTCGGAGCCTTCGCCCCAAACAAATGCTTTCTTCGACTCGCGTGGTTCGGCGTTGGCCGCCAAGAACTTGTGGGCCTCAGCCGTGAATTGTTCGATCGTGATTTTTCCGTCAGTCGTCATACGAATAACCGTACTTGTCAAAAGTCATTTTGGCGAAGATGAGAGAAGCCCCAAAACGTGCATCTCAGCCGAGTTTTGACTAGCCTGCCTCGGGTGGGTCAGCCAGTAGATGTCAAACAAACAACCGCTGGGGTTGCTGGTCGCATTCGGTTTGAGTTAAACCGTACGCTGACCGGTCAAGGCCACGAGAAATTTACCAGCGTCAGCCAAGCGATCGGCCCGCGCCCAGCAGCCGAATTGGCGCGCCGACTATTTAATAGTGGGGCAGTGCTCGGCGTGCATATTTTTGCCAACATCGTCACGATTGATCTTGTGCCTGGTTCGCGTGATGGCGATTTGGCCCAAATCATCACTGATCTTCATCAATATTGGAAGCCCGGCATGAAGCCGCCAAGCGTCGAAGAGCTATTGGCCCAAGTTGCCGCCCCGGCTGCCGTGGCAGCGCCAAGCGCCGATGGTTCAGCGCCCGAATTAAGCGCCGCTGAAAAACTCGTCCCAGCCCATTTGTTGGAACGCAGCAGAGCCGCGCGAAGCAAGGCTCAAAAGTCATAGCCGCGCGAAGCAAGGCTCAGAAGTCATAGCCGCGCGTAAAAAGAGCGAATCTAAATAACGCTTTGACTACTGCGAACATATGTTCGCTACAGTACAGGCATGAAATTATTAGTGCCAAAAACCCTCGCTGTTAAACATTCGTTTTTTGAAAAACAGGTTCTTGAAAACTTTGCCGTCTCCGATCAAATTCGTCAGTTGTTACCCGACGCAGGTCTAGTTCGTGGACGTATCGTGCGCTGTCGTGGTGATGCCGCCACATCGTTAGCCCTTTCACTTTGTGCCCGTGCATCACAGCAAGGTTCATGGTTGGGCGTTGTTGGTGTCAGTCATCTCGGCATCTCATCTGCAGTCGAACATGGCGTGGCACTTGAACGCATGGTCTTTGTGCATCCACCAGAATCATCGCGCGATTGGTCGACGACCGTAGCCGCCGTGATCGACGGCTTCGATTTATTGATAGTCGCAGTGCCAGAAGCGCTTTCTGTTTCTGATGCGAGGCGAGTTCAGACACGGTTGCAGTCACGGCGATCAGTAATGATCATCGTCGACACCGCCACGCTTTCTCAGCCAAATTTTTCAAACAACGTGCATCCGTTTCACGCCGATGTCGTCTTAGACACCACAACAAAAAGTTGGAGCGGCATCAACAATGGTGCCGGCTATTTGCAGCAACGCCAAGTTGCGATCAAAGTTAGCGGCCGTCGAGTTGCGCGCGCACAGGAACATCTAGTCACTTGTAGTTACTAAATTGCTCGCGCCAAAACGAGTAGCCGTATTGCGTTGTCTCGACTGGCCGGCGGTCGTGGCGGCAAAAACTTCAAGCAGTCCATGCGTTGTTGTTCACTCACAACGAGTTGTTTCTCGTTCTGTTGGCGCAATGCATTATGGCATTCAAGTTGGCATGCGTCGTCGCCATGCTCAAGGGCTTTGTCCAGATCTTGAAATTGCGACTTATCAACCAGACCGCGATCGTCGGGCGTTCAACACCGTTGTTCGGGCGGTCAGTGAACTTGTCCCGTTGATTGAACTCAACGAGCCAGGGATAATCGTGTTCGCTACCCGTGGCCCGTCTAGATATTTTGGTGGTGACGAGCCGATGGCCAATAAAATTGTTCAGGCTCTACGCGGTTCAATAGTTGCTGATTCACAATTTGGTGTTGGCATTGCCGACAGCCGTTTGGCGGCCCACATCGCCGCACATATTTCGGCGCAAAACACAGCTAAAAACACGGCACAAAACACAGTTAAAAATAAAACGCCGTTTATCGTCGAGCCAGAAAAGACGAAAATTTGGCTTGCCCAACAATCTGTCAGGGTTTTAAGTGAGTTCGCCAACATCAATCGTGAGACAGTCTCGTTGCTCGAGCGACTTGGGCTAAACACTTTGCAAGATGTCTGCAAACTTGGCGAGTCGGTGCTGGCTGGACGATTCGGTGAACTTGGCGTCGAGTTGCATCGACTCGCTCGTGGCGACGAACAACACCCACTGGCGGCAGTCGCACCACCCCCAGAGCATCTTTGCTCACAAGTTTTTGAACAACCTATTTTCGATCAGCAAACATTGCTCAATAATGTTCAGGCGATGGCTGGCGAGTTCAGCAACTATTTCGCACAGCACGGGGCAATTTGTGTGCGGTTGGTCATCAAATTTGAGTCAGAAACTGGTTCATATTCAGAACGCCTGTGGTATCGACCACAGGGTTTAACCGCTCGGGCGATAACCGAGAGTGCCAAGTGGCAAATTGAAAGTTGGCAAATCAAAGATGCTTTAGTTCGCATACAACTAATCGCCGACGAAGTGCGCACAGACACGGCACGGCAACTTAAGTTGTGGGGTGGCGTCACTCAAATTGATGAAATGGCCAACCAGGCCATTGGTCGGTTGACCGAATTGTTGGGCTCAACTGCGGTTCAACTAGTCAAGTGGCAAGGTGGCCGAGATCTGCAAGACAACCATCAACTTGTTTCTGCCTCGCACTTTCAACCCAGACAAAACGAGTCAAATGTGTCAGACATAAAACCACAGTGGCGTGGCGCTCTGCCGACTCCGTCTCCAAGCGTTGTCTATTCTGAATTGTTGCTGGTGCGGGTCGTGGATAAAGATAAAAACTTGTTGCGTGTCAGTGCACGCCATGAGTTAAGCGCCGAGCCTGCGCAAATAATAATCAGTCAACAAAGTTACAAAATTATTTCTTGGGCTGGACCATGGCCGATAGAAGAAAAGTGGTGGGATACCGCTCGTAGCCGACGCCTGGTTCGACTACAAGTCGTGATCGAAAAATTGATGCCAGACGGTTCGCAACAAGTGCAAGCATTGTTGGTTGCACTCGAGCACGGCGAATGGAGCATCGCGGCGATCTACGGCTAGATCACTATCTCGTGAGCAAGTATTGTGCAGTTGGTGATTAGTGATTCTGGTCTGGAATTTGTAAAAAACTTTTGTATTCAGCTAGCCGATCACGAGCCGATTGACGATCGTGAGCGCGAGTCGGTAAAAACTTTTTGCGAACTCGCACCAAAACTTCAGGCCCCATTTGACGAGTACAGCGACCCGACTCATGTGACTGCTTCGGCGATCGTCGTTGGCAAACCTGGTGTTGTCTTGCATCTGCATAAGCGACTAAATATGTGGCTGCAACCCGGCGGGCATATTGACTCTGGTGAGCCGATTCAAGATGCTGCAATGCGCGAGGCACGAGAAGAGACAGGTTTAGAGTTGCAACATTTTGGCACGGAAAAAACCAAATCGAGATTTATTCATCTCGATGTTCACCCTGGACCACGCGGTCACACACATCTTGATGTGCGATTTTTGTTGTTGGCGACCAACGAAACTTTTGCCCCGGCAGCAGGTGAGAGTCAGCAAGTGAAGTGGTTTAGTTTCACGGATGCATTGCGGGTTTCAGAAGACGGGGCTCGCGGCGCAATTCGTGTCGCGGAACGAATCTTTACCGGATCGTTGTAGAACCGGACCCAGACAAAAACCCAGACAAAACCCCATGATACGAGCGAACATATGTTCGCTACGCTTAGCCGAATGGGTGATTATGCCGAACTGCATTGTCGGTCAAATTTTTCGTTTTTATACGGTGCTTCACACCCCGAGCAACTTGTCGAAGCTGCGGTGCACAATCAACTGACGGCACTTGCGCTCACAGATCGCAACGGTCTTTATGGCGTCGTCAAGTTTGCCCAAGCGGCACGAGCATTTGGTTTGCCAACTTTGTTTGGCGCCGAACTCACATGCTCGAGTCGCCACAGTCGTGATGGCGATGCACAAATCGTTTTGATCGCCGATGGCCCGTCGGGTTATTCGCGACTTTCGCGCGCAATAACGCTCGGCCAATTGGCGGGTTCGAAGTCTGCACCAATTTTTGATACAGCCAAGATTGCCGAAGGTCTAGCCAATAGTTGCTGGGTTCTCACCGGTGCCAGCACTGGCATTGTCAATCAAGCACTCGAACGACACGGTCCGCAAATGGCATCGCGTCAATTGCAAAAACTAGTTAGCGAGTTCGGTCGCGATCGAGTTTTGGTCGAACTCTGTGATCACGGCGACCCACTTGACTCGACTCGCAACGATGCTCTTGTGCAGTTAGCAATGCGACACGACTTGCAGTGCATTGCAACCAATGATGTGAGTTATGCATCGCTGCGCGAGCATCGTTTGGCAGTCGCACTTGCGGCAGTCAGACAGCGGTCAAGTCTGGATGAAATTGATGCAAACTTGCCACCGGCGCCGAGCGCCTATATTCGCAGCGGTAAAGAGCAACTTCGTCGGTTTAATCGTTACCCAGGTGTCGTCGAACTAACAACGCAAATCGCCGAGTCTTCGGCATTTGACTTGTCGTTGGTTGCGCCAAAACTTCCACCGTTTATTTGCCCAGACGGCCTGGATGAAATTTCGTATTTGCGTCGTTTGGTCGAACAAGGCGCGACTCGTCGATATGGCGCTCGACCTGTGAACAATCTCGAAGATCTTTCACTGCGCGCCCGAGCCTGGATGACGATTGATCACGAACTCGAGATCATCGAGCAACTTGGCTTTGCCGGTTATTTTTTGGTTGTTTTTGACATCGTGCAGTTTTGTCAGCGATCAAACATTTATTGCCAGGGTCGGGGCAGTGCAGCCAACAGCGCAGTTTGTTTTGCGTTAGACATCACCAAAGCCGATGCTGTTTCGTTGGGCTTGTTGTTCGAGCGTTTTTTGTCGACAGAACGCGATGGACCACCAGACATTGACATCGACATCGAAAGCGGTCGCCGTGAAGAAGTAATTCAATATGTTTTCAACCGTTACGACCGCCACCATGCGGCACAAGTCGCCAATGTAATTACATATCGTTCGCGTTCGGCTGTTCGCGATATGGCTCGGGCACTGGGTTTTGCGCCCGGTCAGCAAGATGCCTGGAGCAAGCAAGTCGGCATGCATGGTTCGCTGGCAAACTCTGAAAACACGCAACACGAAATACCCGTTCAAGTTTTAGATCTTGCCCGACAAGTTTTGGACGCGCCGCGACATTTGGGCATTCACTCTGGTGGCATGGTGATTTGCGATCGGCCAGTCAGCGAGGTTTGCCCAGTCGAGTGGGGACGCATGAAAGATCGCAGTGTCTTGCAGTGGGACAAAGACGATTGCGCCGCGATCGGTCTCGTTAAGTTCGATCTCTTGGGTTTGGGCATGCTTTCGGCCCTGCACAACGCAGTCGATCTAATTGCCGAGTTTCGTGGCAGACAAATTGATCTGGCGATGATTCCGCAAGAAGACGATGTCTACGCAATGCTGTGTCGAGCCGACACGGTCGGTGTTTTTCAAATTGAGTCACGCGCTCAAATGGCCACGCTGCCACGACTTAAACCACGAAGGTTCTATGACTTGGTTGTCGAAGTTGCGTTGATTCGCCCCGGCCCAATTCAGGGTGGCTCGGTTCATCCATATATTCGTCGACGCAACGGCCAAGAGCCTGTCACGTATTTACATCCATTGTTAGAAAATAGTTTGGGCAAAACATTGGGGGTGCCGTTGTTTCAAGAGCAATTGATGCAAATGGCGATTGACATTGCCGGCTTCACACCCAATCAAGCCGATGAGTTGCGCCAAGCCATGGGTTCGAAACGCTCGCATGCTCGGATGCAACGACTTCGTCAGCGACTTTATGACGGCATGGCACAAAACAAAATTGTTGGCGCGGTCGCCGATGAAATTTTTGAAAAGATGCAAGCGTTCGCTAGTTACGGGTTTCCCGAGAGTCACTCAGTTTCGTTTGCCTATCTCGTGTATGCGTCTTCGTACATTAAGTTTCACGAGCCGACGGCGTTTTACGCCGCATTGTTGAACGCTCAGCCGATGGGTTTTTGGTCGCCACATTCGCTCGTGCAAGATGCACAACGACATGGCGTGGTCGTGTTGAGTCCAGATTTGAACGCATCAAAAGCCGCGGCAACTTTAGAACCGTGTGACAACTCAGCAGGTGGCTTCGCTTTGCGTCTCGGCATTTCTGGCGTGCGTGGCATCGGCGACGAAGTCGCAAAAGCAATTGAAACTGCGCGACCGTTTACGAGCATGGAAGATTTGGTTCGCCGAGTGCCACAACTCAGTTTGTCGCAGATAGAAACGCTGGCAACATCTGGTGCATACACGCAGTGCTTTGAAATATCGCGCAGAGATGCACTCTGGTCGGCAGGTGCCGTTATTCAAAGTCGACCGGAGCGTTTGGCGGGTGTGACGACTGGCAGTGATTCGCCACAACTACCAGGCATGCAACCGATCGAAAAATCAATTTGCGATCTTTGGTCAACCGGCATTTCTATTGATGGTCACCCCACTCAGTTTGTGCGCGGTCAGTTGAGCCAACTCGGTGTAGTCACTGCAAACGAACTGATGAAAGTCGAAAACGGCTCAAAAATATTCGTTGGCGGTGTGATCACGCATCGCCAACGCCCATCTACTTCGCGCGGTGTCACATTTTTTGGCCTCGAAGATGAAACTGGTCTGATCAACGTCATAGTTTCACAGGGTTGTTTCAAACGATTTCGCCATGCCGCAATCAACGCTTCGGCTCTGCTTGTGCGGGGCAGAATCGAATCTTCGCAAGGGGTGGTCAACATCATCGCCGAGCATTTGAGCGAACTAAAAATTGCTACGCGTGGCGTTGTTTCAAGAGATTTTCGCTGACCCAGCCACGATGCCGAGCA
>JAQCDY010000057.1 GCA_027729785.1 Actinomycetota bacterium
CGGCTTTCAGAATTACTTCGGCGGCGCTCTTTTCTGGGCTCTTGATGTCGACTTCGGGCTCGATGATTGGCACAAGACCTGCGTCGACTATTTCTTTACCGATTTCAAATTGCTGTTTTACGACATCACTGATGCCGGTTTTGTTGGCAAGCTTTATCACCGAGCGCATTTTTGTGCCGAACACACCGTGAGATTTCGCGCTCTCAAGTCGTGTGCTTAATTCGGGGATCGGCTTCATGAGTTGCGCACTGTTACTGTCATCAGCCAAACCGTTGTCGACTTTTAAGAACGGCAAAACTTGTTTGTTCTGCCAGAGAAATTCGGCGGTGCCCTTGCCGTCGATCTTGCGGTTCATCGTCATCTCAAAAAGAATCGCACCCAAGATTCGCTCACTGGTGAAAACTGGGCTGTTGATGATTCGCGAACGCATCGCGTGAATGAGGTCAAACATCTCGGCATCGTTTTTATATTCTGATTCTTCGACGCCATAAAGTTTCAGCGCCTTTGGCGTGCTGCCACCACTCTGATCTAGCGCGGCGATGAAGCCTTTGCCCGATTTGGCTTTTTGTAATTGTTCAGCGTTCACTTTTGTAGACATGGTGCGTATCCTTTTTGCGTTTGCCGCGATTGGCTAAATAATAACGCAGTTTGGACGGGCTCTATAAATGTGGGTTGACCAACACTCGACCGCGCATTTTGCCCGCCAAAATTTTGTCGAGTTGTACGCTCAGGTCGTTGAGGCCGATTATTTCGACGCTTTGTGTTTCGAGCCAAGTCGGTTTCAGGTCCGTGGCGATGCGTTGCCACATTGCCTTGCGCGGTTCGATCGGTGTTTGCACGCTGTCGATGCCAAGCAGGTTCGCGCCACGCAAAATAAATGGCAACACAGTTGTCGAAATACCTGTGCCACCGGTGAGGCCACTTGCAGCGACGCTGCATCCATATTTAAGGGTGCGAAAAATGTAGGCGAGTGTTGCGCCACCGACACAATCAACTGCACCAGCCCAGCGCTCGCGTTCGAGTGGCTTTGGCGACTCGGCCGAAGTTTCGGCGCGATCAATGATTTCGCTGGCACCGATTTGTTTGAGCCACTCGGCGGTTTCTGGTTTGCCCGTGCTGGCGACGACTTCGTAACCGCGCAAGGCGAGCATGCCGACTGCGACCGAGCCCACACCGCCAGTTGCGCCAGTGACGAGAACTGGGCCCGAACCCGGTTTGAGGCCCGCTTTTTCGAGTGCGTCTACCGAAAGTGCAGCCGTGTAACCCGCGGTGCCGATCATCATTGCGGTGCGCGAGTCAAGACCGGCTGGCATTGGCACGAGCCATGAAGATTGCATGCGTGCGTATTGCGAAAAACCGCCGTGATGTGCGACACCGATGTCATAGCCGTGGCCGATAACGCTCGTGCCAACTTTGATGTTTGCATTAGACGACTCAACGACTTTGCCCGCAAGATCGACGCCGCCAATCAGCGGATCGATGCGCGCTATGCGACCAGATTCAGTGCTGGCCAAACCGTCTTTGAAATTGATGCCTGAAAACTCGACTTCAATGAGCACATCACCCTCGCCAAGTTGGTCAATCGGCATGTCGACAATTTTGCGTGCCCAACCTGAGTCGGTCTTGCCGACAGTAAAAGCGCGAGTCGTGTTTGGTGTGTTCATTTGGTTGTCTCTTTTCTGATTGCTTACTTGGTGAATAACTTGCGAATCTCAGTTTCACAGTTTTGCATCAGTGTCGAGCCCGTATACGTCCAGAGTTCGTCGTGAACTTCAACGAGTTCGTTGAACGCTTTGGTCGGGTTGGCAAGAGTTTTTAGGTCGGAAATTTTGTAAACGCAGACGTTAAATGCTGCTTGAGCGCCGGCTGCAGTTGCTGCCTTATCGACAACATCTGCCCACTTGTGTTCGAACTTGAGCACGGCCTGCGGGTTTTCGAATTCGGTCATTGCTTTTGATGTTTCACTGAAAATCAGGCCCAGTGTTTGGTTAGCGATTTTGTTACGTAGATTCTGTAGTTCTCTATTTAGTGCTTGCGTGATATCTGCTGGCTTATATTGTCGCGACTTTGTTCGGCGCAGACTGATGTCGCCGGATTTCGCGGCGCAAAGCCACGTTTGTGGCTGATTGATCGATGCTTGCTTGACGATTTGTAGCGGGGCGGGCGCTGATTCGTCGACGACCAACAACACATGACGACTTGCAACTTTCATTGCCTGATTAAACAGGGTGTTGGCGTCGATGTCGAGAGCAAATGCCAATTGGGCGATGACATCAACCGTTGGTATCGGAGTTCTTTTAATCTTTGAGTTTGCATTGCGGGCGCGTTCAAGAGCGACAACGTATGGTTGTGAGATTTTTGCACGAATCGCGAGTTGGCGAGTCGACCAGCCCAGTTGATTGCGTTTGGCGTTCAACAACATGGCAAAACCCGCCGGGTCGAACTGCAAGTGGTCACTAAGCGGCTTGGGTTTGCGAGCAGTCATTACTGATAACTATAGTAATCGGAAATGATTCAGAGCAAATTAGTCGCCAATTCGCCTTGGCCATTGTTCATGTTGTCGGTTGGCGGTGGTTGGTGGCTGCTGATGCAGCATCATCTATCTATGGGTGGCGCTGCGCACGTGCATGCATCATCAAACGTGTTCTTGATGTGGGTGTTGATGACGTTGGTGATGATGTCGACGACTGCGGTGCCAGTTTTGCAGTCATTACGAAGCGTCACACAGAATGCAACGCAATTGATTTGGTGGGCGTTTATTTCCGGATATTTGATTGTTTGGTTTGGCTTCGCACTTGCTGCTTCGTCAATGCAATTGGCAATTGCTGAACTCAACTTGTTGGATGAGCATGCTGGCTTGAACAAAACTTTGAGCGCTGGTCTGTTGGTGACTGCTGGCCTGTATCAATTTTCGTCGCTCAAGCAACGCTGTCAATCAGAGTGTCTTGCACCAATGAAGTTTTTTTTGCGCCACTGGCGCGATGGCGTTAGTGGCGGTTTAAAAATGGGTCTGCGCCACGGCGTTACTTGCGTCGGTTGCTGTTGGGCTTTGATGTTGCTCGCATTTGTCGGTGGTCTGACCAATATTTGGTTCATGGTTTTGAGCGCCGCGGTGATGGCAGTCGAGAAGTTTCCCGTGATTGGTCGTCGTTTAACCACGCCGCTCGGTGTTTTGATAGTTATCTGGGGTGTCGCTGTTTTCGTGAGTCTGTTTTAAAAACTAAACAACGAAAGGAAATGAATATATGAGTGCAGAAAATTGGTCAATCGAGGGAGAACTGATTTTGAATTGCAACTGCACGGTGTTTTGCCCGTGCGTTGTTTCACTTGGCACGCATCCGCCGACAGAAGGTTATTGTCAGGCCTGGCTCGGTGTGCGAATTGACAAAGGCAAGTCGGGTTTGACTTTTTTGTCGGGGTTGAATGTGGCGATGTTGCTCGACATTCCGGGCAAAATGGAGCGCGGCAATTGGACCACTGCTTTGTGGATTGATGAGCGTGCGACCGACGAACAATTCGAGAAGGTTGAAAAGATTTTTACTGGCGCAAGCCGTGGCACGACTGGTTTGTTCAAGATGCTCGTCGGTGAATATCTTGGTGCATCGCGATCGCCGATCAGTTATGTCACCGAAGGTCAAAAGCGTTCGTTGAGTGTCGGCAAATTTATTCAAGGCGCAATTGAGCCGATTGGTGGTGCGCGCGAAAACGAAGAGGTCAGCGTGGTCAACACGCAATATTGGATGGGGCCCGAGGTCGTCGTAGCCAAGGCGGCGCAAGGTCGAGTGCGCGCCTTTGGCCGAGTATGGAACTTCGAAGGTCGCAGTGCCGAAATTTGTCAGATCAAGTGGGTGGGGCCGTGACGATGATCTACACACCGACAATTCAGCCGCCAAAAAATGCGCCTCAACTGGCGATCACACGTCGCACTCGTTCGACGCCGTTTTCTAGTCGTATCGAAGATTTCGGCGTGCAGGCATACACGATTTACAACCACATGTTGTTGCCGACTCGCATTCGCGGGGTCGAAGAAGATTATTTTCACCTGCGCAGCAAAGTTCAACTATGGGATGTCTCTTGTCAGCGCCAAGTTGAGTTGCGCGGCCCCGATGCGGCACGACTTGCGCAGTTGATGACTGTTCGCGACTTGCGCAAACTCGAGATTGGCAGGTGTGCGCTCGCGCCCGTTTGTGATCAGGATGGTTTTTTGCTTAACGACCCGGTTGCAATTCGAGTTGCCGAAGACCGCTTTTGGTTTTCGATTTCAGATCTTGATATTTTGCTGTGGGCGCAAGGCATCGCACTCGGCATGAAACTTGATGTGCAAATTTTTGAGCCCGAGATTTGGCCGTTAGCCGTGCAAGGCCCAAAAGCCGAAGATGTTGTGGTTGCCGTTTTTGGCGAGGCAGCTCGAAAAACTAAATTCTTCAGGTTTGACAATCTTGAATTTCATGGCCATAAGTTTTTGGTTGCACGCAGTGGTTGGAGTGCCCAAGGTGGTTTTGAAATTTATGTCGATGACGCTGCGATCGGTTTGCAGCTCTACGATGCACTGGCTGAAGCAGGCAAGCAGTTTGATATTGGTCCGGGTTGCCCAAACTTGATCGAGCGAATCGAGGCAGGCTTGATGACCTACGGTTCTGACATCACGCGCGCAGACACACCGCTCGAAGCGGCAATGGAACAATATGTTTCGCTCGACGCTGACATCGAAGCAATCGGGCTTGATGCAATTCGAGTTGTCGCCAAGCGGGGTATCAACCGTCGTGTTTGTGGCTTGAGAATTGACGGACCAAAAGTACCTGCGAATCGCAACCCTTGGCCAGTCAAAGTGAACGGCAAGCAAATTGGTTCGGTCACCTCAGCAGTTTGGTCGCCACGGCTCGAGACGAATGTTTCGCTTGGTCAACTGGCGATTGACTACACCCCAGTCGGCACACAAGTGACTGTGCAAACCCCCGACGGTGAATTCACCGCAAAAGTTTCGCCAGTTCCGTTTCCATGACGCTTGTGCTACGAGTCACATTTGTCACTTTGACCCTTTAATTACTCGGTTTTGGTGCGATGCATCAGCCGTCTGAATACAGTTGTGTCGGCGATGAGCACTGATCCTATTCGCGTCGGTTTATTGGCCTATGGGGCGATTGGCTACGAGCACAATTTGGCGGTGCAAAATACGAAAGGTATGGCTCTAACTGCGGTTTGCGATGCGAAGCCCGAGCGAATCGCCGCGGCCCGCGAACTTGCGCAAAATTTTGTCGGTTTCAGCGATGCAACAGAAATGCTCGACTCTGGCTTGCTTGACCTGGTTGTGATTTCAACTCCACCGAACAGTCATTTTCAATGGGCCAAAGAAGCTCTCAATCGAAACATCAATGTTGTGCTTGAAAAGCCGATGGCACTCACCGCCGATGAATGTGATGAGTTAATTAAATTAGCTAATGATAAAAAACTGCTTCTCGTCGTCTATCAAAATCGTCGGTTTGATGCCGATTTTGTGACGATGCGTTCGTTGATTCGTTCTGGTGTGATCGGTGAGGTTTATCAACTTGATACTTTCGTCGGTGGATACTCGCGCCCTTGCGATCATTGGCATTCTGATTCGAAAGTGTCGGGCGGTGCAATTTTTGATTGGGGGAGTCACTTCATTGACCAAATTTTAAATCTGATCAGCAATGAAGTTGTTCATGTCAGCGGACAAAATCATAAACGAGTTTGGACACACGCGACCAATGCCGACCATGCTCAAGTGATGATTACTTTTAAAACTGGTAAGCAAGCGTCGTTCATTCATTCAGATCTTGCGGCGGCAAGAAAGCCGAAGTTCTATGTGCTCGGCACGCTGGGTGCCATCGTCGGCGATTGGAACGCATTGGCTGAGCCGGCCGTTGCAGATCTTCCGGCTATTTTGACTCTTTATCGTCAAGACGGCACATCGCAAGTTATTGAATTAGAAGAACTTGACGAATACGAATTTCACAAATCAATAGTTGATTATCTAACAGCCGGAATACCGATGTCGGTTACGGCTTTGCAGTCGCGCAATGTCGTTGCAATCATGCAAGCAGCAGAAGAATCGGCGCTGAACAATGCAATGCCTGTCGTGCCCAAGTTGCGAGCCAGCATTTCCTCAAGTTTGGTTTAATCGTGTCAGTGAAATGGGGCTTTCTCGGTGCAGGGTGGATTGCCGATCGAGCAATGGCGCCTGCGGTGCATACTGCGAATAATGCAGAACTTTCCGGCGTCGCAAGCCGAGATATTGCTCGCTCGGCAAAACTCGAGCCACAAAATGTCTACGGGTCTTACCAAGACTTGCTGAATGATCCGCAAATTGAGGCGATTTATATAAGCCTTGCGAATCATCAGCATCTTGAGTGGGTGACACGGTCTCTTGAGGCAGGCAAGCATGTGCTTTGCGAAAAGCCACTTGGCCTGAATGCGCTCGAAGTTCAAGAAATGATTGAGTGCTCTCAACGATGTGATCGATTGCTGGTTGAAGCAGTGTGGACTCGATGGCATCCGCGATTTAAGAGACTCACAGAAATCGTTGCATCCGGTGAGATCGGTGCGCTAACAAATCTCAAATCACAGTTCACTTTTAAATCAGAGATGACAGAGAATTATCGCCTGAAGCCAGAATTTGGTGGCGGAGCATTGCTAGATGTCGGCTGCTATCAAGCGAATATGTGGGTGGCGTTGACCAACGGTGCGAAAGATCTGAGAATAACTAATGTCGAGCGAAAAATTGGCCCGACCAAAATTGATTTGACCACCGAAGTTGACGCCACCATTGATGGCAAAGTTGAGGCGCATTTGTTGAGTTCATTCGCCCTTGCTGAATGTCAGAAATTAAAAATTACAGGAAGTTCTGGCAGCATCGCGACAGAAGCAGGCGAGTCGTTTTCGTCGTGGCGCGAGCCGAGTTCTTTGCGGATCAATGGCCGCGCCGAACAGTTTCAGACTGTTGATGCATTTGTTGAGATGATTCAAGAAGTCAGTAAAAAGATCGCGTCAAACTCGGGGTGGGTAATGCCTTTGTCTGATTCGCTTCGGGTCGCGCAAATTCTCGACCAAATCAGCGCAAGTTGAGCGCCAAAATCATGAAGATCAAAACTTTGTTCGCACTACTAGTTGTCGCCACCAGCTGTGCTGGTTCTGAAAATAACTCGAGTATCGCGAGCGTTGGCTGTGACTTGGGTGAGGCAATTCAGGGCAGAGCACTCAAAATCGCTACAACAGTTGCGCCGATCACGAGCATCGTGGCGAATATCGCAGGCGGTTCGTCGGCGATAATCACGGGCATCGTGCCTGAAGGTACAAACTCGCACACCTTTGAACCACGACCAAGTGACGCAGCAACGCTCGAGGCGGCAGACATTATTTTTATAAACGGTCTTGTGCTTGAAGAGCCGACTAAAGATCTTGCCCTGGCAAATATTCGACAAGGCTCAAGTGTTTGCGAACTTGGCAACGAGATATTGCCTGAATCTGAATATATTTTTGATTTCTCGTTTCCAAAAGAGGGTGGCAAGCCCAACCCTCACTTATGGACAAACCCACCGATGGCCAAACAGTATGCGCAAGTTGTTCGAGATGTGCTCGTGCGGCGAGATCCGATGAACGTTGCTATCTATGAAGAAAACTTCTCTGCATTTTCGCTGAAGATCGACACACTTGATAACGCAATTAAAATTGCCTCGGCGACCATCCCTGAAGGTCAACGCAAACTACTGACATATCATGATGCGTATGCGTATTTCGCGGTCAATTACGGCTTTGATGTGATTGGCTCAATTCAGCCGTCGTCATTTGATGAACCAACCCCAAAAGAAATCGGTGAACTGATCTCTCAAGTGAAAAGTCAAAAAGTGAGGGCAATATTTGGCAGTGAGGTGTTTCCCTCAACGGTCCTCGAGCAAATTGGTGCCGAAACTGGCGTGCGATATGTTGACGTTTTGCGTGATGATGATTTGATCGGCGAACCGGGTGACGCAGAACATTCGTGGCTTGCCCTGATGAGATTTAATTTTGTAACAATCGTTGAGGCACTCGGCGGTGATGCTTCGGCATTGAAATCTCTGGATGTTCGAGATGTTGTCAAAGACGAGGCAAAGTATCCTCAGTAAAACTGGTAGCCCGTTGATTGTTTGCGAACATGTTTCGTGCACATATGGCAACGCGCCCGTCGTCAACGACGTCTATTTAACGATCAATCGTGGAGAGTTCGTTGGCATCGTTGGCCCATCTGGTTCTGGTAAAACAACTTTATTGAAGGCAATAATTGGCTCGCAACCAGTTGCTCACGGTTCGATCACGATTGAACCTCAGTTGACGATTGGCTATGTGCCACAAGTTGAAACTGTTGATTGGTACTTTCCGGTGACTGTCGAAGAAGTAATCGTGATGACTCGCGCCAAAACAAAATGGTGGCCGCGAATCACGTCTGCCGAGCGCACCGCCGTGCGAGAAGTACTCGAAAAACTTGGCATCGCAGATGTCGCGAATCGTCACATCCGCGAACTCTCAGGTGGCCAACAGCAACGAGTGTTTCTTGCGCGAGCGATGTTCTGTCAACCAGATATTTTGGTTTTAGACGAACCGACATCGGGCGTGGATGTGCGAACTCGGCACGAAATTTTGCATCTTCTTGCAGACTTGCATCAAGACGGCTTGACGATTTTGCTGACGACGCACGACTTGAACGGTTTGGCCGCCCACTTGCCGCGGGTAATTTGTTTCAAAAAGACTGTGATTGCCGATGGCAGTCCACGCGATGTTCTGACTCCGCAAGTTCTCGAAACAACCTATGGTGCGCCAATGGAAGTTCTTGAGCATGGTGGAATGCCACTTGTCGTAGATCACGGTCGAGTTGCAATGCGCGGAGAAGGCAAATGACGCTCGCGTTCGATCTATTCGAACCCTACGGATTTCAATTTTTTCGTAATGGATTAGTAGTAGCGACAATTGCCGGTGCGTTGTGCGGACTGCTGGGTGTTTTCGTAATTCTGCGCGGCATGAGTTATATCGGCCACGGCTTGTCGCACGCAGTTTTCGGTGGCGCAGCAGCGAGCGCAGTAATGAAAGTCAACTACTTTTTGGGTGCCGGCATTTGGGGTGTGGTGTCAGGTTTGTTGATTGCTCGTGTCGCACGTCGCCGCGTGATCGGCGCCGATGCTGCGATTGGTGTAGTCACTACGGCTTCGTTTGCTCTCGGATTGGCGTTGATGAATCGATATGGCCAAGCATCAAAGAGCATTGAAGCAGTGCTATTTGGCAGTGTGCTCGGTGTGAAAGTTGCAGATATCTATGCTGTCGCGCTCGTTGCCTTGCTGGGTCTTGCGGTCGTCGTGCTTGGTTATCGCAAATTGCTTTTTTCGACATTTGATAGAGATGTGGCTCAAGTCAGCAATGTTCGAGTTTCGCTGGTCGAGGCCGTGTTGTTGGCGATGATCTCGTTGACTATTTTGGTGACGATGCGCGTGATCGGCACGCTTTTGATTTCGGCTCTGTTGGTGATTCCTGCAGCATCAGCACGAATGACGACAAATAGTTTCTCACGGTTGTTGTGGGTCTCACCGATAATTGGTGCGATAACTTGTTTCGTCGGCATGAACTTGAGTTATCACCTGGACACATCGGCGAGTGCGACGATAATTCTGTTAGATGCTCTTGTCTTCGTGAGTGTTTACGGCTTTGCCGGGGTGCGAAATCGCACCAAAATGGCATCTCTCGGACATCTCTAATTTGCGCGTTAACTAGCTAGTTCGAAAACCCCACTGGGCACCGTCAGACGTGTCACGAACTTCAACATTGATTGCGGCCAATCGGTCACGAATAATGTCAGATAGATCGAATCGTTTGTCGGCGCGAACTTGAGCACGTAAGTCAAGAAGCACTTGCACGAACGGACCTAATACGTCGCGC
>JAQCDY010000058.1 GCA_027729785.1 Actinomycetota bacterium
CGGTCTCTTCGGCAAACCAACTGTGGTCAACAATGTCGAAACACTTTTCAATGTTCTTCCGATCATCAATAATTCTGGCGAGAAATATGCGTCGTGGGGCTCAACTGGCTCTAAAGGCAAGAAACTTTTCTGCGTCTCGGGCGCCGTCAACAAGCCAGGTGTTTACGAAGTAAATTTCGGCGCAACATTGAGAGAACTAATAGACCTTGCCGACGGGCTTAAACCAGGCTCGCAGATACAGGCAGTGTTGCTGGGCGGTGCCGCTGGTGGTTTTGTTGGTCCTGAAGATCTCGACCTCGAGCTAACTCTTGAAGCAGCGAGGGCCGCAGGTACGACGCTCGGCTCAGGCGTGGTGATGGTGCTCGATCAGAGCGCAAACATGGTCGACCAACTGCAACGCATCGCCGCATTCTTTCGTGACGAGTCATGTGGCCAATGCGTGCCATGTCGAGTTGGCACAGTGCGACAACAAGAAGCCCTTGCCCGTTTGGTCAAGTCATCCGGCACCAACAACGCGGCGATTGATCTGCAATTGTTGCGCGATCTCGGCCAAGTTATGCGCGACGCCAGCATCTGTGGTTTAGGTCAAACCGCGCACAATGCCATCGACTCTGCCCTTACACGACTTAAGGTATTTTCAGCATGACTACGCAAGTGACAACCGGCCTTCAGGTTCGCAAAAGCATCGAACTGACGATCGACGGTAAAAAAATTACGGCACCAGAAGGCTCAACACTTCTCGATGCCTGCCGCGCATCAGGTATAGAAATTCCAGTTCTATGTTACGGCGACACAATTACGCCAAAAAATGCATGTCGCGTGTGCATGGTCGAACTTGAAGGTTCACGAACACTCGTGCCAAGCTGCTCGCGCAAAGTCGAGGCCGGCATGGTCGTCAAAACAGACTCGGAGCGCACGACCCACAGCCGCAAACTCGTGCTCGAACTTCTCGGTTCATCGGTCGACTTGTCGTTGACAAAAAATGTCGCGAAATGGAATCAAAGTTACGACGCGAAACCCTCGCGGTTCGGTGCGCCGTCGTATCATCATGACAACCGCGACGATGCCGTCACGGGTCATCATCATCCACCAGATGGCCAAACCGCCGAGACGGTGCACCAACCCGTCAAGATCGACAATGCGCTTTATATACGCGACTATTCGAAATGCATTTTGTGTTACCAGTGTGTAGACGCTTGCGGCGAGCAGTGGCAAAACACTTTCGCGATCACAACTGCCGGTCGCGGCTTTGACACCAGAATTTCAACCGAGTTTGCTGTCGACCTGACTGATTCGGCGTGCGTTTATTGCGGTAACTGCATTCAAGTTTGCCCAACTGGCGCGCTGATGTTCACTAGTGAATACGAAATGCGTCAAGCCGGCACATGGAACGAACCCGAACAAACTCAAACTGACACGATTTGTCCGTATTGCGGTGTTGGTTGTGCACTCACCCTGCATGTGCAAGACAACACAATCGTCAAAGTCACCTCGCCAAGCGACCACTCAGTAACGCACGGCAACCTGTGCATCAAAGGTCGCTTTGGCTTTCAACACGTTCAAAACACCAAGCCCGAGTAAATGAATTCGCTCAATAAGCGCCTCGAGATTATCGACATCTCGGCGCTTAAGAGCACCTCGAATACAAATTACAACGATGCGGCGAGCAATCTCTATTCGGCACTCAGCGAAATCGGTTTCGCCGTAATCACAAATCATGGTGTCGGCGAAAAAATTGTCGACGACATGCGCCAGGCAGTTTCAAAAGTTTTTGAAACACCGCGTGAGTTTTTGATGCAGGACATGGTTGTTAAAGGCAATTACCGTGGCTTTGTGCCGCTCGGCTATTTCACGCCGAACTCGGGCAAAGGCAAAGCCGATCAATACGAAGCATGGAAGTTACACAACGAAACCGACCCGAATGATCCGATTTGTCGGGCAAGTCCGCTTTATGGTCCCAACAAATGGCCCCGCATCGACGTAGATATCAAAACACCAGTTATGAGATATTGGCGAGCGCTGACAGATGTAAGTGAGCGCTTAATCATCGCCCTTTGCACTCAGTTAAGAGTTGATGCGCAGATCATCTTGTCGAGCTTGACGAACCCGTTGACAAACATGACCCTGCTCAACTACCCACCCATGCCCCCGCAAAGCGACACTTGGGGCATTCATCCTCACAAAGATTTCAATCTGCTGACGCTGCTAGCCCACGACCCGATAGGTGGCCTCGAGGTTCGCAATCGTGCCGACGAGTGGATCAGTGCCGAATGCCCGCAAGACGGTTTGGTGCTAAACGTTGGTGACATGCTCGAACTCTGGAGTGGCGGTCGTTTGATTTCGACGCCGCACAGAGTGTTCAATAACTCGGGAAAAGCCCGTCAATCGTTTCCGTTTTTTTCCAAGCCTAGATTTGATGTCATGGTCGAACCGTTGCTCAAACCAATTGACGGTTTTCATCGACCGCCATTGCATGTTGGCACTTCGGCAGCCGATATCTGGTATTCGAACTGGCCCGACACAGTTTCGACAGATCCGGCTCAAGTTCTGGGCGAATACAGTTCGTCGTGACAAAACGGGGCCGCAGTTTCGAGCCAAACTCGAACACGACCATCACCACAAATGCTGGACACGTTGCTCATCGTGATTTAGTCGAACACTCAAAGCGACTTGTTCGAAACTTCTACAAAGTCAGCGATCACGTCTGGTGCCTGGTCGGCAACGGTCTCTCGAATCAAACCTTCATCGACGCACCTGATGGCATCATCGCAATTGATACAGGCGAATCAAATGAAGAAATGCGTGCCGCTATTTCTGAACTGCGGACGCATACTAAAAAGCCAATTGTTGCGGTGCTATATACGCACTTTCATTATGTCGCTGGTACACAAGCCGTAATTGATGCTTCGCCAGACAAGAAAGTCGAAATCTATGGCCACAAAAAGATCGCCTATAACCGCGTTCGCATCGCAACTGAAATTGCCCCAAGTTACAGTCGCGGCCTGGTCGAACAATTTGCAATCACTTTGCCCCCGGATGGCCCAGACGGCAACGTCAATGTTGGGCTAGGTCGCTTTTATCGAAATCCTGAACACAAGACGCAAACCAACGGGTTCATCGAGCCGATACATACTTTCGACTCGCCGTGCACGATAAAAGTTGCCGGTCTGGATATCGACGTAATGCCGGCGCCCTCTGACGCCGACGACTCAGTCACATACTGGTTTAAGTCACTTGGCTGTGCGGTAAACAATCTTGTTTGGCCGGTGTTATTTAATATTTTTGCAATTCGCGGTGAAGAGTACCGCGACCCACGGATCATGCTCACCGGCCTCGACCATTTGCTTTCACTTAAGTCAGATCATCTCGTCGGCGCGCACGGCATGCCGATCAGCGGCAACGCCGAAATCTTGCAACGCGTCACCCAGTACCGCGACTCGATTCAGTTTTTGTGGGATCAAACAGTTCGTTTGACAAATCGTGGCTTCACAAGCACCGAACTCGCTCACACAATTCGCCTGCCAGACTTCTTTGACGACGACAATTTGACCTCAGAGTTTTACGGTGTCGCAGAGCATCACGTGCGACAGATCCGCACTGGTTTGCTCGGCTGGTTTGACGGTGACCCTGCGAACTTGTTTCCCTTGCCCAGAGTCGAACACTCAGATCGCATGATCGCGGGTTTCGGTGGCCGCGAAATCGTCCGCCAAAAGGCGACCGAGGCTATTGACAGCGACGATTTGCGATGGGCCTGCGAACTTAGTTCGTGGCTCGTCAACAGCACCGAAGTCGACACGGTCGACAAACTACTTTTGGCCAAATCTTTGCGCGGTATCGCCCAACGCACTACGGCCGCCAATATTCGCAACTGGTGTCTCGCGCGCGCTAGACACCTTGACGGCACCTTTGATCTGACTCGCTTCAATCAGCACCGTCTCTCGCGCAAACAAATTTTGTCGTCAACAAGCGCCAACGCCGTGCACATCTTGCGAGTATTACTGGTGCCAGAACGAGCAATAGGCATTGACATGCATCTTCGATTCAACTTTGTCAGCTGCGAGCCGACAGGTCTACACATTAGAAATTGCATTGCCTGCCCCACTGATGGCAACGAAGCACCCATCACGATTGACTGCAGTCTCGACACTTGGGCCGATGTACTGACGGGCGATCTTTCTCTTTCTGACGCAATTACCGATAAAAAAATTAAAGTCGTCGGAGACAGGCACAAATTGTTGAGCGCATTACAAGTCTTCGACATCCCGAATTTGCAGTCATGAACAAACTGCCACATTCGACGCCTCTGTTCGACGGCAAAATCTCAAAATTGATCCCGCAGTCGACACCGAAAAAACTGACTGCGCCACAGGCACCACAAGATGCCCCAAATATTTTGCTGATCATGCTCGATGATGTCGGGTTTGGGTCGTTTGGCAATTTTGGTGGCCCAGTCACAACTCCTGGCCTCGACAAAGTTGCCAACGCTGGTTTGGTCTACAACCAATTTCACACAACTGCGCTTTGCTCTCCAACTCGCGCTTCTCTATTGACGGGTCGCAATCACCACACAGTTCATATGGGTGGCATCACCGAAATCGCCAACTCGTTTCCCGGATACGACAGTGCAATTCCACCCGAGTCTGCAACAGTGGCGCAAGTTCTACGGATGTCTGGCTACAGCACGGCTTGTTTTGGCAAATGGCATTTGACACCATCCTGGGAGCAAAGCCCCGCTGGGCCATTTGATCGATGGCCGACGGGTCTCGGCTTCGATCGCTTTTACGGCATCATGGGCGCCGAATCTTCACAATACGAGCCACCGGTCTACGACCAAACGACACCGATCTCACCACATCTCGACAAACCCGACTATCACCTGACGCAAGATCTCGCTGACCAAGCGATTAATTGGATGCACCGCCAAAAAGCGTCCTCACCGAACAAACCTTTCTTTTGTTATTTCTCGACACCGGCGGTTCACGCACCCCATCATGTGCCACGCGAATGGATCGAAAAATACAAAGGCAAATTTGATAGCGGATGGGACAGTCTGCGTGATGAGATTTATCAACGACAACTAAAACTCGGTGTTATTCCTGCAGATACTGCCTTGACGAAACGTCCAGAGCAAATTCCAGCGTGGGATGACTACCCAGAGCGATACAGACCAATTGCGCGAAGATTAATGGAAGTTTTCGCCGGCTTTCTCGCCCATACAGATGCACAGATCAAACGGGTGATTGACGCACTAGACGATCTAGAAATTGCAGACAACACTTTGGTCATTTATATAACTGGCGACAACGGCGCTTCTGCCGAAGGCACCATTCACGGCGCCTGGAGTGCCCCGTCGTTTCAAAACGGCGTTCCTGAAGATCCAGAATGGTTGCTCGAACATATCGATGATTTTGGCACAGCAAAATGTGAAAACCACTTCAACGTTGGTTGGGCTTGGGCTCTCGATTCGCCGTTTCAGTGGATGAAACAAGTTGCTTCACACTTCGGCGGCACCCGCAATGCACTTGCGATTTCGTGGCCTAAAAAAATCAAGTCGACCAAAGGACTGCGCTCGCAGTTTCATCATGTCATCGACATCGCGCCAACAATTTACGAAGTCGCAGGCATCACTCCACCAGATTTTGTCAACGGCATCGAGCAATCGCCAATTCATGGCACATCGATGAGATATTCGTTTGACAGCGCCGGCGCACCAAGCACTCACACCTCGCAATATTTCGAAATCTTGGGCAACCGAGCCATCTATGAAAACGGCTGGATCGCCTCGTGTTTCCATGGTCGGCTTCCATGGATCCGCCTGCAAGGTTTTGAATTTGACGGCCCACAAGAAGTTTGGGAGTTGTACAACATCAAAAAAGACTTTTCGCAAGCCGTCGATCTCGCACAAACTCACCCAGAGAAACTCAAAGAATTGCAAGCGATGTTTGATCAACATGCAATCAACTACGGGGTCTACCCGCTGCGCGATCCGGGATCTCCGCGCCATGGCGACTTCGCCGTACCCCATTCATTGGACGGGTTCAAAAAGATTCGATACACATCTGCTCACATCCGAATGCCCGAGAGTTCAGTCATAAATCTGAAGAACTGTTCATACCAAATCAGCGCCGAAATCGAAGTGACCAACGAATCAAACCATGGCGTCATCGCCTGCCAAGGCGGCAACATGGCCGGTTGGTCTCTCTATCTCGACAACAAAACACGACCGGTATTTCATTACAACTGGTTCGGTCACGAACACTCTTCATTCGTGGGCGCAGAACCTCTGAACGTCGGCAAGCACTTGATTGAAGTTTTGTTTGCCTACGACGGTGGTTTTGGTGCGGGCGGCAACGTTTCAATGCTGGTCAATAAATCTAAAGCATCATCAGGTCGTATCGAAAAAACTGTCCCACTTGTTTTTTCGATGAGCGGTGAAACTTTTGATATCGGCATCGATACAGGTTCACCGGTCGGCCCCTATCCGCCCAATTATGAGTGCACCGCTCAAATAATTGGTGTAACGCTCGAAAAACTAAGTGAACCACCTGAACAGATTCAAGACAAAATGCGTGAAGGTGAATTTCGCGCCAGTCTCAGCACGCAGTAAAAATCAAGAAGCGGTGAGTTCGAGGCGTTTGCGCACTGCATCACGAACTTGTGCATCGAAACTTCGCACATGCGCGGTAGAGAGTTTGTAAACCAACTCGCTGTCGCCGGATTCAAGTGCTGCAAGAATCTCGTCGTGTTCGTCGAGGGCATGCCCCATGTCGGCGACATCTGACAAATAAATGTGCCATAGACGATCGCTTTGCGCGTAAAGCACATCAAGGGTGTCTGTAAGAAATCGATTGCCGGCCGCTTCCCAAACAATTTCGTGACACTGCGCATCATATTGAATTTGGTCTTGCGCAGTCACTGCATGCTTCTTGGCTTTATCCAAAACTTTGCGCATTTGCTTCCAGTGATCGGCAGTGCCGCGCTCGCATGCCAAACGCGCGACGTACGGTTCGAGAATTGCGCGTGTCTCATAAAGTGTCGAAAGTTCGGCGATTTCAATGGTTGAAACAATCATTCCTCGACGCGGAATCACGACCAAAAATTGATCTCGAGCCAGCCGTTGCAACGCCTCACGAATCGGGGTTCGACCAATCTCGAGTTGTTCTTGCAATTCGTCCTCGCGCACAACTGCCCCGGGGGTCAGTTCAAGGCGCACGATCATGCCCCGAATCAGCCGATAGGCCTGCTCGCTTAAAGACTCTTTAGCCATTTGAACTAATCCTACCCGAGTGATATCGTGATGATATATCACCGATCAAAAATTAATGGGGCGAAAATGAGCGAATTTCCAAAAACAGCTAAATGCGTAGTCATTGGCGCCGGCATCGTCGGCAACTGTTTGGTTGGTCATCTAGCAAAGCTTGGCTGGACAGACATGGTGCAAATCGACAAAGGTCCGTTGCCCAACCCTGGCGGCTCTACCGGGCACGCATCAAATTTTATTTTCCCGACTGACCACAACAAAGAAATGGCATTGCTAACTCTCGCCTCGCAAAAGCAATACATCGAAATGGGAATGAACAACACATGCGGCGGCATCGAAGTTGCCCGTAACCCCGAGCGTCTCGAAGAATTTAATCGCCGAATGACTTCCGCGAAATCTTGGGGCATCGATGCGAAACTATTGTCGCCAGCGCAAGTCAAAGAACTCGTGCCGTTCATCAATGAAAAAATTGTTCTCGGTGGTTTCTACACACCAAGTGTTTCATGCGTTGACTCGCTGCAGACAGGCACGTTGATGCGTGAAGGTGCTGTCAAGTCAGGCAATTTGAGCGTGTTTGCAAACACCGAAGTGCTCGATCTCGAAGTTGAAAACGGCACAATCAAAGCAGTCGTCACCAATAAAGGTCGCATCGAAGCAGAATATGTCGTCGTCGCATGCGGCGTATGGAGCCCAAGAATTGCAAAAATGGCCGGTGCAAACATCCCGTTGACTCCGGCTGTTCATCAAATGGCCGACGTTGGGCCGATCGATATTTTGCAAAAAACGAATGCCGAAGTCGCCTTCCCGATCGTGCGCGATATGGACACTTTCTGTTACGAGCGTCAGACTGCAGGCTCAATGGAAGTTGGCAGTTACGCCCACCGTGCAATCTTCATGCACCCAGATGACATTCCGTCGAACGAAGCGTCAGCACTTTCGCCAACCGAATTGCCACTCACGCAAGACGACTTCGATCCACAAATGGAGCAAGCAATCGAATTGATGGACATGCTCGGCGACGCCGAAATCAAATATTCAATCAATGGTCTGCTCTCGCTCACGCCAGATGCGATGCCGGTGCTTGGCGAAACGGTCGAAGTAAGGAATCTCTGGTCGGCAGCAGCCGTGTGGATCAAAGAAGGTCCAGGCATTGCACAGCTCGTGGCCGAATGGATGACTTACGGCTACCCACATTTGTGCGACCCACACTCGTCTGATATTTCACGCTTCTACCCTCACGAGAAAACAGACCATCACATCTATGCACGATGCGATGAGCACTTCAACAAAACTTACGGCATCGTTCACCCGCGCGAACAATGGGGCACGCAACGCAATATGCGTCGCAGCCCGTTTTATGCGCGCGAAGAAGCAGCCGGGGCGACGTTCTTTGATGCGCGCGGATGGGAGCGACCACAGTGGTTCGCTTCAAATGAAAAATTGATCAGCAAGTTCAACGGTGCCTGTGAGCCTCGCCCACACGAGTGGGATGCCCGCTGGTGGTCGCCAATCTCAAACGCCGAGCACTTGCAAATGCGCGAGTCAGTCGGCATGGTCGACCTCACTGCGTTCAACGAATTCGACTTCACGGGCCCAGGCACAATGAAGTTCTTGCAATACATGTGCGTCAACAATGTCGATGTCGAAGTCGGTCGCTCGGTCTACACGCCGCTGCTCACACCAGGTGGTGGCTTCCGTGGTGACCTGACAATCATGCGACTTGCTGCCAACCACTTCAGAGTTATCACTGGCGCCTTTGATGGCGGACGTGACAACTATTGGTTCAAGCGCCACATGCCACAAGACGGTTCGGTCACATTCACCGACATGTCAAGTGCACTGTGCACGATCGGTGTTTGGGGTCCGAACGCAGAAAAGACAATGGCTAAGGCAACGCAAAATATCAACGCCGAGGGCAAACTTGTGCCGTTTGATGTTTCGCAAAAGAACTTTCCTTACGGGTCGGTTCGTGAAGTGCTAATTGACGGCGTACCCGCAACGATGTTCCGCATTTCTTATGTCGGAGAAAATGGCTGGGAGGTCTACACGAAAATGGAGCACGGCCTGCGTATGTGGGACTCGATCGCCAAGGCTGGCGAAGAGTTCGGCATCATCCCAGTTGGCATGGGTGTCTATGCCGT
>JAQCDY010000059.1 GCA_027729785.1 Actinomycetota bacterium
ATTTAATTATCGTCACTACACCCGCAGTGTCGGCACAGAAAGTTGCAATTCGCGCCGCCGATATGGCGCGTCGCAGTTTCTTGCGCATCGCCGGCGTGATCGAGAACATGAGCGCGTTCACTTGCGAGCACGGCACTACTTATCCATTATTTGGTGCTGGCGGAGGACAAAACCTGGCCACCGAAATTGGCTCCGAACTACTTGGTCAAATTCCGATTGAAAGCGATGTCAGTCATGGCAGCGACAATGGCGAACCAGTTGCGATCGCTGGTGCCGGTATTGCTGCCGAAGTGTTTCGTGACATCGCCAAGAAAATTATTCAGCAGACCGTGCCCGTCAACGAAATGGCAGGCTGCTCAGCCCGTATGCTCGAAAGCGTGGCCCTCGCACTCGGTGAGAAACCCGCAAAGATCAATTAGAACTAACAATTAATAGTCGGGGTCGCCGGGCATAATCACGCCGATAACTTTGCCGTCGTCGTTTGTGCGCAGGCGAGGCAAAATCGCCACAGGGTTTGAAACTTTCTTGGCTGCCGCCAACACTTCTGCGGTTGTGTTGTAATTCGCCAAGAACTTCAAGTTCTCAGATGTTGGCGGAAACATCGCCAACTCGCCAAGCGCAAGTTTGTCGAGCGCCGCTTGTGGCTTGACCCACAAACTTGCGATTGTTTCTTGCGAATCATGCAGCGGCTCTTGTGACTCTGGGGCATCGGCAACAAAAAACCTTGTGTCAAACCTTCGGGCTTCACCAACTGGGGTGATCCAGTGGCTGACATAGTGAATCGAACCAGTGACGAGTCGCAAACTCTCGCTCTGACAGAGTTCGATCATATTCAACGATGAGTCGTGCACACTGCGGCGTGCGCGTGTGAAGCGATCTTGTGTTGCGTCGTCATCAAACGCGACGGTGCGATTTGTCTTCGTGTCACGGGCGAGCAACACCCCGGCTTCTTCAAAACATTCGCGAATCGCCGCCACCCAATAGGCGAGACCACCACTTGGTATCTGCAAAATTGCGCTCGCTTCAAAGTCGTTCAGCCCATCACAGAAGGGCTCGAGCGCCTCGGCGCCGTCGGTTGCGTCAACTTTGCCACCAGGAAACACGTACATCCCGCCGGCAAATGCAGCACCGTAGGTGCGTTGCAACATAAAAACTTCAAAGCCATCGGCGACATCGCGAATCAACATCACGGTTGCTGCCGGTCGCAATGCAGATTTATCCTCAGCCGAGGATCTTTGATCGGCGCCAAAATTTGTCACGTCAAGATAGTACGACCAGCCAGAACTGCGAATCGCATTGAAAAACTTAGGCGCTTCACTCGCAGTTCGGCGATAGGTTCAAAGCAATGAATCGCGTGTCGGTCGACACTGCGGGGCGTCCACCTTCGGTGGATGCGCTCGCACGAGAGCTATCGCTCAGTCATTCGTTGCCACATGCTTTGCTCGTCGACTTTGCTCGTCGCGCCATTGCTGAAAAGCCATCAGAAGCAAAGAAACTCGCCGACAAACTCGCCGACGATTTCGAACAAAGTTTGTTGCGAGATGTCATCAATGCGACGGGTGTTTTGTTGCACACCAATCTGGGTCGTGCACCAGTGGCGATGCAAACTTCAAATCGTGCCTCAAATCTCGAGCTGAACATGGCAACGGGTGAGCGTGGTTCGCGTCAGGCGACTGTTGGCAAGTTGCTCGCGCTCTTGTGTGGCGCCGAGTCGGCAATCGTCGTCAACAACAACGCTGCTGCGGTGCTGTTGGTTGTTGCAGCGTTGGCGAACTCGCGCGATGTTGCGGTTTCGCGTGGCGAGAGCGTCGAGATCGGTGGCAACTTTCGTATCCCCGAAGTCACCGAGCAGTCGGGAGCAAGACTTGTGGACGTCGGCACGACTAATCGCACAAGATTGCGCGACTACAAAAAAGCGATCGATAAACGCGGCAACGATATTGCGCTCGTGCTCAAAGTGCATCCGTCGAATTATCGTGTTTCGGGTTTCGTTGAAGACACACCAGTCCGCGAACTCGCAACATTGTCGGTGCCCGTTGCCGTAGATATTGGCTCAGGTTTAATCGACAACACTTGTCCGTGGCTTGAGTCGCGCGCGCCAAGTTGGTTAAGCAACGAACCTGCCGCACGGCAGTCAATTAACGACGGCGCAGCATTGGTGATGTTCAGTGGCGACAAACTTTTCGGTGGTCCACAGTGTGGCGTGATCATTGGTCGGGCAGATCTTGTCGAGGCTTGTGCGCAACACCCACTCGCGCGTGCGTTGCGGCCCGGATCAACGACGATGTTGGCGATGCAGAGTCTGGCGATGTCATATCTCGGTCGTACGGCGACAAGAGATATCGCATTCTGGAAGATGGCCACGATTTCAACTTCAGATCTGCAATCGCGTGCTGAAAAAATCGTCACAGCTGCAAAAACCGGCGAAGTATGCGCGCTCGATTCGATACCAGGTGCGGGGTCGGCGCCGGGCGCAACTATCGCCTCGATCGGCATCGTCATTAATGGCGACTATTTAACGAGATTGCGGATGAACGAAACGCCGATTATTGCCCGAGTCAAAGACGACAAAACTTTTCTCGATCTGCGCACGATTCAGCCAGATGACGACGAAATAGTCGTTCAGGCTCTGCGCCAACTTGCAGAATAATTCTTCATGACTGTTATCGCTACGGCGGGCCATGTTGACCACGGCAAGTCGTCGCTGGTGCTCGCTCTAACGGGCACCGACCCTGACCGGTGGGACGAAGAGAAGCGTCGCGGCATGACCATCGACCTGGGTTTCGCGCACACCCGTTTGCCGTCTGGGGCAACCGCAAGTTTTATTGATGTGCCTGGACACATTCGTTTTTTGCGCAATATGTTGGCTGGGGTTGGTGCAATTGACGGGTGCATCTTGGTCGTTGACGCCAAAGAAGGATGGATGCCTCAAACCGAAGAGCATTTTCAGATTCTCAAACTTCTGGGGCTGAATCATGGAATCGTCGCTCTAACCAAAGTTGATTTGGTAGACGCCGAACTCGTTACCGTTCGTCGCGACGAAATTGAGACGAAAATTTGCGATTCTTTTCTAAGCGGTGCACCGATTATCGGTGTCTCTGTGGTGGCATCGACTGGTCTCGACGAAATGCGTCTTGCGCTTGACTCGCTGATCGCAGAGTCACAACGCGTCAACGTAACTCGCAATAGAAATCGACCACGATTATGGATCGACCGCTCGTTCTCGGCGCGCGGGGCGGGCACCGTAGTCACCGGCACTTTGCTTGACGGCTCGCTAAAACTTGACGACGAGTTGACTCTCGTACGCACCCAACAACGGGTGCGGGTGCGTGAAATTCAACAACACGAGCAGTCGGCGAACGAACTCGCACCAGGTCATCGATGTGCGCTGAATCTGGCTGGCGCCAGTCATGACGAAATCTTTCGTGGTGATGCGTTAGTCAACAAAGAGCAATGGCTGCCCAGCACGATGTTCGACGCCTCTTTAACAATTGTGCCGACGCTACAAAACCGTGTCACACGTCGCGGAAGTTATTCGGTCTACATCGGTTCAGGCGAGTTTGCTGTCAAAATTCGTCTGATCGGCACGCGCGAGTTGCACGCCAATGAAAGCGGCTTAATACGTATTGCATTGCAAACTGCGATTCCGATTTTGCCCGGCGACCGTTACATCTTGCGCGAGTCGGGTCGACAACAAACAATCGGTGGTGGCGAGGTGCTCGACATCGCCCCAACTGTGCGAGCGTCAAAGGCAAAGCCTGATCGCTCTGTTGATCGCGTGATCGGCGAGCGCCAATGGATCACCGTAAAGGATCTCGAACTTTTGACGGGCGAAATTCGAGAACCGATAGTTGGCAATTGGCTGACTACGCCAAAACTTTTGGACGAAAAGCGAAAAGAATTGGCGATGAAACTCGCCAAAAACTCTGAGGGGTTAGAGATTTCGCGACTCAAGCCCCATGAGCAGGCAGTTCTTGCAACTTTGCCCGACGTTGTTATCGAAATGGGGCGTGCCCGCATCAAAGGCGCGTCGTCGATAACCGAGCACCCGTATGTCGGTTTGTTCGCCACGGCTGGTATCACCCCGCCAGATACGAAGACGCTCGACAGAAATATTGTTCGGCAAATCGTGCAGCGGGGATTGTTCGTCGATATTGACGGCATCGTATTTCATGTCAGCGCACTTGAAACCGCGCGCCAGGTCGTGCAAAAAATCTTGCAACAACATCCGCAAGGGTTCACCGTTTCACAATTCCGTGAAAGTCTGGGCATCACGCGCAAACACGCCGTGCCGCTGCTTGAGGCACTTGACCGACGGGCGATCACCAAACGATCGGGTGACTTGCGAATCGGTGGCGCGAGGCTCAATGGTGAGCCATCGCAAGCCTAAGAATTATTCGGCTTTTGGTTTGCGCATCTCGCGATAATCGCGCGCCGCACCCTCAAGTGGCTCAACTTCGAGTGTCACCCCGTCGATAGCCGCAACACGCAACTCTTGACCATCTTGGATCGGTGTCGCACGATTCGTGCGCGCTCGCCAGTCGGCTTCATGAATGCGAACGATGCCCAACGGATTAATCGTGCCAACTGCCCGACCGATGCTGCCGATCATCCACTCGCGACCAATCGTGGGCGTGGCGAATCGCGTTCGCACCATTGACGGCATGCCGACGACGAACGCCAATGAGATCGCGATCATAGAACTTATAAATGTCAGCCAAGACAATCTGATTTCGCCTCCGTCACTGTCGCGAAAGAGAGTCAGGCTCGAAATTGCCAAGAGTGCCAAACCCAGACCCGTGAAAAATCTCGGTATCCCGACCTGCACATCGATCGACATAATCAACATTGCAAGGACCATCAACGCCAGACTTGCCCCGCGAATCGGCAAAGTAGCCAGACCGTGACCGCCGAGCAATATGCAGATTGCACCGACAATGCCTGCGACACCGATTCCGGCGGTGAAAAACTCGAAAATTATCAGAGCCAGACCGATAACAAAAAACAAGTATGTGATTGGCGGGCTGGCCGAAGTATGCAACAGTTGCTCGAAGAATCCAAGTTTGAAAAATCGCGTCGTGGCTGCCTCGCGAACCAATTCGTCGCCTGATTCAGATTTGACATCTACAACGGTTTGTAAAACCCTGCCTTTGATCGTCAGGCCGTTCATCGCCAGCAGCATGTTGCGCAACACGGGCACACCTTCGTCGTCGGTCGTTAATTTGAGTGCGCCACGACTCTTGGCTTCTTTTGAGTTGAGAGTCGAAATTCGCAGTGTCGCCGACGCGTCACCAAAACTCACTTCACCGGCGCTTGTCGTCAGAAATTTTCCGGTTTTGCCGATTCGTGTGCCGTCAGCCATCGCCGAAACATCGGCAACCGCCAACAACTGAGCCGCGCTGCCGTAGGCCCGAGCTGTCGTTGGCCCCACCCAAACCGCAATCGGAATCTTCGATTCAATAATTTTGTTGAACAATGCTTCCATGCGCTTCGTCGATGTAACGCCACCCAAAGAATTGACCTGCAGAATAATCGCTTGCGAACTTGATGATTCGGCTCGATCAATTGCCTGCTCAATATCGTTTGCAACGATCTCGTCGATCAGTCCGCTCACTTCGACCACATCGACTGGCGCCAGATCGTTGGTGCCACCTTCGGCGTTCACAGTTGATGACGCAGCAAAAGTCATTGCAAGCGCCGAACCAAGCACCGCACACAAGATTGCTTTCCGCAATTTCATAACTGATTTTTGCAATTCGCTCTCCAGATGTTCGTGCGCTGGCGTTTACGCTAACATTTGCGCGTGCATATTTTGTTGGCAACTGATGCTCAATGGGTTTTTGACGAAGTGCATGCGGCCCTTGGCACACCTGAAACTTCGTTCGTCGTTTGCAGCGATGGTCGTGATGTGTCGCGTGCCATAAAGCAACGTACACCTGATCTCGCCGTTTTAGATTTGCAGTGCGGATCAATGGGCGCGATGGCAGTAACGATGGATCTGCGCCTAGATCACAGCGACGGTCGCTCGCCAATGGTGCCCGTTTTGATGTTGCTCGATCGGGTCGCCGATGTGCATCTGGCCAGGCGCAGTGGCGCGCAGGGTTGGTTGATCAAACCACTTGATTCGTTGCGTCTTCGACGCGCGGCAGATGCCGTCGTAGCTGGCAATCACTGGCACGAAGGCGTGCCGGTCGAAGTTTAAAAACTATTTTCGGTTCGCGACAATAACTTCGGCAATTTGCAGGGCATTCAGGGCCGCACCTTTGCGCAAGTTGTCGTTTGAAACAAACAGCGTCAAACCTTTGTTGCCGTCTATTGAATGATCCTGACGAATTCGCCCCACAAAACTCGGATCTTTGCCCGCGGCAATTAGCGGTGTCGGCACATCTACGACACTGACACCGACTGCAGTCGATAAAATTTTGTGAGCCTGCTCGACTGTGATGTCTTTTTTGAATTCAAGGGTTAGTGAGAGCGAATGGCCCGTGAATACAGGCACTCGAACGCAAGTGCCAGAAACACGCAAGTCGGGAATGTGCAAAATCTTTCGTGATTCATTGCGAAGTTTTTTCTCTTCGTCGGTCTCAAGCATGCCGTCGTCGACCAAAGTGCCAGCAAACGGAATGACATTGTAAGAAATTGTGCGTGGAAACTTAACTGCGGGTTTGAACGCAATTGCTTCGCCGTCATAGGTGAGATCATTGGCTCGCGGCGCGCCAGTTTTAATTTGTTCGTGCAATTCATCCACGCCAGAAACGCCCATGCCACTTACGGCTTGATAGGTGCTCGCCACCATGCGCACCAACGAGGCTGCGTCGTGCAATGGCTTGAGCACTGGCATCGCCGCCATGGTTGTGCAATTCGGATTCGCGATGATGCCAAGTTTGGCGTTCGCGATATCTTCAGGGTTGACCTCAGAAACGATCAGCGGCACATCTGGGTTCATTCGCCACGCCGACGAGTTGTCGATAACGATTGTGCCTTGCTTCGCATATTTCTCAGCGATTGCTCGTGAAGTCGTTGCGCCAGCCGAAAAAATTGCGATATCGAGATCGCTTGTATCGGCCGTCGATGCGTCTTCAACTGTGATTTTCTGGCCATTCCATTCGATTATTGAGCCCGCCGATCTCGCAGACGCAAAAAATCGGACGGATGTGGCAGGAAAGTTTCGCTCGACTAAGAGCGTGCGCATCACACTGCCGACCATGCCTGTCGCGCCGACAATGCCTAAAGATAATTTTTTTGCCACGCGTTTAGGATACTTGGGCGACCAACCACCAGTGGCTTGGATTAATTTTGTTCGTTGGCACGGTTTTTACGCTTTGGTTGCGGGCTTCGGCGACCGACATTTTGCGCTTTACTGAGTGGAATATTTTGACATTGCTTAATTGCGACTCAAAATTTTGTAACACCGTGTCTGGCTTGAGCCTGTTTGCTTGCCAACCCAGGCGAGTCGACCATCGCCATCGTGCCAAGCGTCGACCAAGAACTGGCAGTTTCCATAACCTGCGCACGGCAATGCCAAGCGGTACGAGTGCAACATCGCTGCGCACCCAGGTGCGAAAGTTGAGCACGACCAGGCCGCCACTTCGTGTCACACGAATTGCCTCGCCAACAAGGTTGACCGCGTCTTGGGGCTGACAATGTTGCAAAGTGATGTAAGAAAAAGCCAGGTCGACCGATGCGTTGTCGAGCCCGAGGGTTTTGCCATTGACGACATGCAATGTGCTCAATCGATCAATGCGACCAAATCTCGCAACAGTCTGACGACATCGCTCGAGAAATGCAGAGTCAACATCGGCGGCGATCACCGCGTTGCAACGATTGGTGAAACTCGATGTCATACGGCCGATACCGCTGCCAATTTCAAGAAGAGTTGAGTCTTCAAACCGAAACGACTCAAGTTGCAACAACCGGATGTATCGCCGCACTTCTTTGTCGCCAGTTTCGACGAAAGCCTCAAGCGTTAGTTTGTCGCCAGTTTGGTTGTTGAAGACCCATCCAGTTTCACGCACCACATCATCGGCAGTTAGATCGTTGTCGGCGAGGTTTCCGGCAGAACTCCATGGCAGGTGATGCGCGCGCAAACCAATGGCGCGACGAGACCTCATATTTATTCAAACCTACTTGCGTATTGGTAGTGGCGCCGAATAATCTTCTCCGCTGTCGAGATCAAACGCCGTGTGCAGTGAACGCACGGCTTTTTCGAGCATCGGGGCCGCTACAACGACCGAAATTCGAATCGTGCTCGTTGAAATCATCTCGATGTTGACTTTGTTGTCGGCCAGAACCCTGAACATTTTTGCGGCGATGCCCGGGCTCGACTTCATGCCCGCACCGACAAGTGAAATTTTGGCGATGTTCGTGTCTTGCGTAACGCCTGTCGCACCTACTTGCTGGGCGATTCTTGCGACAATTGGTTCGGCGATTGCGACGTCCGCTTTTGGCAACGTAAACGAAATATCGGTTGTTCCTGCCGTCGAAGTGTTCTGCACGATCATGTCGACGTTGACATTGGCTTCGGCGAGTGGCTCAAACAATGCAGCCGAGACGCCAGGTTGGTCGGGCACGCCCAACACGGTAATTTTTGCATCGCTGGCATCATGGACCACTCCCGAGATGATTGGTTCTTCCATATTATTTTCTCCTTTTCGTTCTTCGCTTGTGATCCACGTGCCTTGCTCCCAAGTGAAACTTGAGCGCACATGAATCGGAACATTGTGATTGCGAGCGAACTCGACACTGCGCAACGCCAAAACTTTGCTGCCGGCACCTGCCATCTCGAGCATCTCGTCGAACTCAAGGTGTTTTAACTTTCGAGCCTGAGGCACGATGCGCGGATCTGCGGTGAACACGCCGGTTACATCCGTATAAATTTCGCAGGCATCGGCTTTCAATGCTGCGGCGAGCGCAACCGCCGTGGTGTCGCTGCCACCGCGACCAAGTGTCGTAATTTCTTTTGCCGTGCTCACGCCTTGAAAGCCCGCGACGACGGCGACCTTGCCCTCGCTGATTGCCTCGCGAACGCGGTCACCTTTGATCTCAAGAATTTTTGCTCGACCATGCACCGTGTCGGTGATGATGCCAACTTGACTGCCGGTGAAACTCATTGCTTCAACGCCCATGTCTTGAAGAGCCATGCACAACAACGACATGCTGATTCGCTCTCCGGTTGTTAGCAACATGTCCATCTCGCGACCCGTTGCCGCTGAAGACACTTGGCGGGCAAGATCCATCAGGTTGTCCGTGGCTTTACCCATTGCTGAAACAACGATCACGAGATCATTGCCTTGCGCT
>JAQCDY010000060.1 GCA_027729785.1 Actinomycetota bacterium
ATATCTCTTGGGCGCCCGACTACGCGGGAAAACTCAAAGATCTGGCCGTGTCAAGTTCGCTCGAGCCAGTCGATTTATTGCGGGTGCTACTTGAGCAGGTGAACATTGTTGAATTGTTGTCTAGTCAGCAATTGCACGATGAATACGTCGGTTCGTTGTCGACGCTCAATAAGTTGGTTCGAGTCGAGTTGACAAGTGGTGAGTTCGTGACGGGTCGCGCTGTGGCGATTGATGCGCGAGGGCGACTCGTGGTTGAAACAGACTTGACACAGCTCGCGATTGACAGTGGCGATGTAGTGCACCTGCGTGATGCGAATCAAGACTAACTTTGTATCGGCATGGCGTACAGAAAAAGAAATTCAACAACGGATCTGCTAAAAAATAAAACAGCGTTATTGACCGCGTTGGCGATTTTTGCAGTCGTTGGTGGCGCAGGCGCCAAACAATTGGTTTCAGCAACCAATTCTCAGCTTGACTCGGTACAACGCGATCTTGCGGCTACTTCCGCGCTTTCGGCGCCGAGTAGTGGCTTTGAAAATTACCTGTTGGTTGGCTCAGACTCGCGCGAAGGTGCCGACCCCAATGATCCGGATTTTGCGACGATGGGCAACGAAGGAGATGTCACGGGTCGGCGTAGCGACACGCTGATGGTATTTCACTACGACCAGGCGACTGGTGCTGGGGCCTTGTTGTCGTTTCCGCGCGATCTTTGGGTGCGCATAGGTGATGGCAAAAATACGGCGCGGATCAATACGGCTTATCAAGAAGGCTCAGATGTTTTGGTGCGCACAATTCAAAATAATTTCAACATTCCGATTCATCACTATTTAGAGATAAATTTTCAAGGTTTTAAAGGTCTTGTTGACGCCATCGGTGGAGTAGAGATCTGCGTGCAGTATCCGTCGCGTGACAAAAATACCGGCTTGTATATTCCACCTGGTTGTCACAACCTCGACGGGGTGCGGGCACTGGCTTTTGCGCGAAGTCGATATTTCGAAACCAAAATTCAAAACGAATGGACGCTGGACGGCTCGTCGGATATTGGTCGCGGCAAGCGTCAACGTAAATTCATTGCGGCGATGCTAAATACGGCGCTGACCAGGGTATTGTCGAATCCTTTTTCTGTGTCCAGTGCATTTGATGGTGTTACGGGCGCGATCATCACCGACAGCAACCTTGATCTGACAGAGTTTGCTAAAAAGATGCGACCAGCAGCCAAAGGTGATATCAGTAGATTCTCGTTGGATGTCTATAGCAACAGCGTTGCCGGAAACTCGATATTGAAATTGGGCGAGGGCTCGGCTGCGGTTTTGGCTTTTTTTGGAGGCTTGGCCCCGGCCCCCGAACCAGAAGGATCTGATTAAAACGATTAGCTAGTTGATGACTGAGTCAACTTTGCGCCGAACTCTTTGGCCACAACGGGTTGACCAATTAAGTTGCCCTGGACGAAGTCGCAACCCAAAAGTCGAAGACGTTGCGATTGGTCTTGGCTCGTGACCCACTCGGCGACGACCGACATATTCAACGAGTGCGCCAGTTGAATGACCGAACGAACAATTGGATCGTCACCACCTTGGTTGCCAATATCGCGGATGAAAGTGCCGTCCAATTTGAGAAAGTCGGCTTGGAAGCTACGCAAATTAACCAGCGACGAGAATCCGGTGCCGAAATCATCAATGGCCATCTTCACGCCATGTCGCTTGAGGGCGTTCAGGGTTCGCACGACAGAGCCTTTGTCGTCGAGCAAGGTCGACTCGGTGACCTCGAGATCAATTTGATGGGGTTCAAGTTTTGCCTCACGCAACGCCGACATTGTGCGTTCGACAAAAGTCGCATCACCAAGTTGTCGCGCCGAAACATTGATGTGCATCACGAACGAGCCATCAATCGTGCCGGCATCAAGCCACGATCGGGCGTCGCCGCAGGCTTTTCTGGTTACCCAATCGCCAATTGGCCCGATTAAGCCCGACTCTTCGGCAAGCGCGAGAAATATCGGTGGCGTCAACACGCCACGCTCGGGGTGCTGCCATCGCAACAACGCTTCGGCGCCTGCGATGCGTCCAGTGTGTGTCGAGACTATTGGCTGATAAACGAGGAATAGTTGATCGGTTGCCAGGGCTCGTTCAAGTTGCGAACTGAGCACATTTTTTTCACGAGCGTTGGCGCTCATTTCTTCGCTGTACATTTCGCATCTTCCACGCCCGCGTTGTTTGGCGCGGTACATCGCGCTGTCTGCGTGATGCAGCAGGGTCACCGCAGCATCGGCGCTTGACATCTCGGTCAACAAAGTTGGGTTAGCCATGGCGATACCGATACTCGCGCTCGTCTCGATTTCGAAGCCCTGCAAAATCTGTTGACCCGTCACGGCTGTGCGCATGCGGTTGGCGACATCCATGGCAATTTGTTCGTCACCTAAACCATCGCAAAGAATCACGAATTCATCGCCGCCGATTCGCGCCACGACATCCGATGGCCGAGTTGCGCTGACGAGTCGCTTGGCCATGTTGACGATCAACTGATCGCCGACGCTATGCCCGATCGTGTCGTTGACATCTTTGAGTTTGTCAAGGTCGACGAACAGCACCGTGACACCACGCTTGAGCGTGCGCGAACGGTCAAGCGCCTCAGAAAGTTTGCGCAAAAACAAAACGCGATTCGGCAGATTTGTAAGTGCATCATGGGTGGCTTGACGTTGCAATTCGTCTTGGGTTTGTTTCAATTCGGTGATGTCTCGGGCAATCGCCGAATAATGTTCGATCGTGCCGTTGGCATCTCGGACGATCTGCAGTACGACATCCAAAGTTCGCATGATTGAATCTGCGCCACGAAAGCCAACTTCTCCTTGCCAACGATTGGATGTGGTGCTGGTGATCAACTCACGCGGAATCTGATCGCGAATCGCTTGAATAAAAGTTTGCACTGCGGCATCGCCGAGACCTGGTGTCTCGCTCTTGCCGACAAGTTGTTGGGCATAATCGTTGGCGAACATCAGCGCACCGGACCGATCAAAAACTAAGATTGCGTCATGGGCTGCGTCAAGCAGGCCGATGAGTTGTTCGCTGAGCACACGCCGAGTTACTGACTGTGTTACATCTTGTGCACTGCCGATGTAATTAGTAATTCGACCCGAGCCATCTTTTTGTGCTTGAAGCGAAACCAAAACCCAAGTCACGTCACCGTTGGGTTGCCACAAGCGAAACTCAAAATTGAAACTTGATGAAGTTTGTTTGGCGAGTTGCCAAGCTCTTTCGGCAGCGGTGCGTTCCGCCGGTTGGGCGTTCACCCACGGTGCGCTTCCAACCACAAGCGGTGCTCCCGCCAGCGCAAGAATCCGAAATGCGTCGTTCGCAGCGACCAGTCGCGCGTCTAAATCGGTCTCAAACAATGAGATCGGTAGGGCAGAAACATTTTGTTCTATGCCTAAATCTTGGCAGACCAGCGGGTTCGTTTATGGGTTTTGAACGAAAAAACGAGTCTCGGCAGAATCGAAAGCCGCCGACTGAATCGCCTGTACTAAAAGTTGCGAGCTCGCTAGCGACTGAGGCTCGGGGGTGAACTCAAGTTGTTGATCAATTGCGTAAACGACGAGCAAAAACTCATGAATCTCGTTGTCTATCGGGCATGGACCGCTGTATCCATCAACAATTTTGTCGCCGTTGAAAGCCGCGCCGACAATCGCCCCAGTTGGCACGCCACCTTCTTGAATCACTTTCAGCGTCGGGTCAAGGTTTGCCACCACCCACAGTGGTTGCTGCGGGTTGTCGACGGCGATCAAAGTCATGGCCAAACTTTTCGCCTCAGCTGGCGTATTTTCAATCACCAGCGCGGGCGAGATGTTCGACCCGAGACAGGTATGTCGAGGATCAAGTGCGCCATTCGCAAGCCAAGTGCCGCTGACAGAAAAAACATTTTGCATCGCTGGGTCTTGTTCGGCGACAACCGTTTCTAAAGTAGTGGTGATAATTGCAACCGACTCGCCCTGACCTGGTCCGGCTTCGCGCAGTTCACGCCCGTCGCGCGAACATGCGGTCAAGACAATGGCGAGAACAATCAATCCAGAAAATGAGCGCCATGTTTTGATGACCTGCATTGGTTTAAGACTACGGCATCGTTATCGATGGCAACTCTCACTATCCTTCACGAGGTGATGCAAGCCGATCGCTCAAAAAATATAGTTTCACCGGTGGATAATTACGGCAACCCACTGTGTGCGCTGACAGTTCACGCACACCCCGATGATGAAGCATCTAAAGGTGCACCAACATTTGCGCGGTATGCAGAATTGGGCGTGCGCACCGTGTTGGTGTGTTGCACGGGTGGCGAAGAGGGCGATGTAAATAATCCGGCGCTCAAAGAGCCAGGCATGCCGTTTCACGGGCTCGATCTTGGTGCGCAACGAAAATTATTGACCGAGATGCGACCCAAAGAGTTGGAAAAAAGTGTTGAAGTGATTGGCTTCAGCAAATTGCACATGCTCGGCTATCGCGATTCGGGTATGGCTGATAGCGAATCGAATTCGAATCCAGAGTGCTTTCACATGGCGGGCAACGACGAAGCGGCTGAACGCTTGGTGAAAATTATTCGTGCCGAAAAACCGCAGGTGATTGTCACTTACAGCGACGATCAAAGTGGCTATCTGCACCCTGATCATTTGAAAGTTCACGATGTCAGTATTTTGGCTTTTGAACGAGCAGGTGATGAATCATGGTATAAAAATGCCGGACCAGTTTGGCAACCGCAGAAAATGTATTACTCGGTGTGGTCGCGCACTCGGTTGAAGACCGTGCACGAGGCGATGTTGCGTTTGCGTGGCTCATCGCCTTACGACGAAAAGTGGTTTGATCGGCCGAATCTAGATCATCGGATAACAACAAAAATGGAAGTCGGAGAATATTTTTGGGCGCGCTCGGGCGCACTCAAGGCGCATGCCACACAAGTCGACGAGACCGAAGCGTTTTGGTTTGGTCTCAGCGATCAAGAATTAGCCGAGGTTTACCCCTACGAAGATTGGATTCTGGCCGCGCATCACATCGCTGGTTATGCGCCAACTGAGTCGGGGATTGAGACTGACTTGTTTGCGGGCGTTCGCGCGAATCAATAATCAGCGAGCGCGCATCAGCGTGCGCAGTTCGCGAAAACCGATCATTGTTGCGCCGCTAGCTTCGATTGCATCGCGGATCTTTTCGTCGTTGACAACGAGGTTGTAATCGTCGATCCAACTTTGGGCGACATCGCCAAGTGCGCGAATCTCGGGTGTGTCGATACATGGCTGAACATGCATTTCGGTGACGCCTGGTTGCAGATTTTCAAGACCTTTCATTACTCGTTCGCGACTTCCTGCTCGCCAGTCGTGATTGAAGAAATCAGGGAACACGACGCCTTCTTGCGCTGCCAATTTTCGAAACGGGAAACCGGCTTGTTGTTCAGAAATCGAACTTGGCAGGCGTATCGGCAAACGAAACTCGACCGCCAATTCGAGATAGACATCAAAGAACTCGGGACGCAGTGTGATCGCGGTCAAATGTGGCGCAAGGTGCGTTGGATCAAGACCCCAGGCGATGGCCCGTTCGATTTGTGCGCGGCACTCGCGCAAAACTTCTTGCGGGTCGGCGTGCTCCCATAGGTCGTCGATCGTGCGGGGAAACCCGCCTTCACCAGACGATAATGAAGCCGAGTTGGTGATTGATCCCCAACGATAATTTGCGTGCTCGGCGTTGAGTGTCAGGTGCACGCCGATGTCTTCGCCGTTGTAACGATTGATCGCGTCGCGTGACCAAGGTGCGGGCACCATCAGTGAGGCGCAAGTCGCGACACCCTTGTTGATGGCATCGTAGACGCCGATATTCGCGGCGTGAAAAGCACCCAAGTCGTCGCAACTAAGAATGACGAGTCGCGCGTGCGGCGAGTGACCCAGTTGTTCGACCAAAGATTTTTGCGAGTTGACCACAGGCTTACGCTATCTTTCGCACGAGTGCCATAAACCGACGCGTCGATCGCGCGCGCTCGACTCAAGGTTTGCAAATTGTGCTGCGAACGCCATGTTTGGCTCGATGCTCAGAGCTTTTGCAAATCCCTGCTCGATTAGCAGTTGATTAAAAAATGTGCCGTCTGCGAGATATAAATAGGCAAGAAGTCTTTGAAAGCGATCGCGCGGTTCGATATCGCGCACGAGTTTTACAATGGCACCTTTTTTAAGGGTTGATTTGGCGAATACTGAGGCTTCGGGGCCAAAACACTCGACATCTTTGGTTGGGTGCACTGTTTCGGGCGTGTCAACGCCAAGCAGGCGAACTGTTTCAGTTTGGTTTTGTAGTTTGAGAACAATCGTGTCGCCATCGATCACTTTCAAGACTGTTGCAGTTGCATAGTCGGTACTGCCCGACGGTTGCTGTGCACTCGCACATGACGCCAACAAGAATAATGCAAGAAGGTAATTTGATTTGTGATTGTAGTCGCGAGACACTTGGCAATGTGTGGGGATGATTTAGATTATGGTGATTGAATATGAAAAATAGCGAGCGTTCTGATTTTGGCTTGGGTCGTGTAGGTATTTGGACAGTTGACTTAGATCTTCAGCCAATGACCAAAGCGCAAGAAGCCGCAATTGAACTCGAAGAATTGGGTTATCAATGCGTGTGGGTGCCCGAAGCGGTGCTTCGCGAACCGTTTGCCTCGTGCGCCATGTTGCTTTCGGCGACAAAATACTTGACGATGGCGACGGGCATTGCATCGATGCATGCTCGAAGCGCGATGACGATGGCCGCAGGCTGGAAGACACTGACCGAAAAATTTGGTGACAGATTTTTGTTGGGTATCGGTGCGAGCCATCAGCATTTGGCAGAAAAGGTGCATAAGAGCGCCTATTCCAAACCATTTTCGGCGATGACCGAATATCTAGACGCAATGGATAACGCCGTGTTCTTTGCTTCACCACCCACAACCGCGCCGCGCCGAGTGTTGGCTGCGCTGGGTCCAAAGATGTTGAAACTTTCGGTGCAACGCGGTCTTGGTGCGCATCCGTATTTCGTGCCAGTTGAGCACACGGCTGGCGCGCGCGAAATTATGGGTGATGATGCGTTGCTTGCGCCAGAAATTGCTGTTGTCTTCGACACGAATGCCGAAACTGCGCGAGCCACTGCTCGCCAGCACATGTTGACCTATAACCGTTTGCCAAATTATGTGAATAATTTATTGCGACTTGGTTACAGCCAAAATGACATCGCCGGACCAGACAAAATGCCGAGCGACAAGATGGTCGACGCAATTGTCGCTTGGGGCACGCTTGAAACAATTGTCGACCGCATTAAAGCGCACCTTGATGCCGGCGCAAACCATGTTTCGGTGCAGGTGTTATCGAGCAAAGCAGGTGTTTTGCCAACTGCGCAGTGGCGTGAGTTAGCAACCGCGCTAAAGAGTTTTAATTAACGGAAAGCGCCCGTCGTTCAAAAAGTCGCCGGGCTTCAATGAGCGTGGCTCAAGGGGTGGCGAAGTTTTCCATGGTCGTGTCGACCAAACAGCGTCGCTGTCGACATACCGAAAGCTGACGACTCGACGGCGATCCGGATAATTAAATGTCGAAGGCGCGCTGTGCAGCGTGCGAAAGTGAAACGCGACGATGTCGCCAGGCATCGCTTCGAAGCACTCGATGTTTTTAGCATCATCAAGTTGCTGCGAGTCGGGAAGCGGCTCATACTCGCTGGCGCTCGCTACATAAGGCGACTGATCAGCGAATTTTCGTGGAATAAATTTTTTGCCCCAGCGATGACTGCCAAGAATCACCCGTAATGCAATTTTTTCAGGAATCGGATCAAGCGGTGCCCAAAGACTGACATTATTTTGCGAGTCGACGCCGTAATAAGGCTCGTCGTTGTGCCATGGCGTGACTTGATTGTTGCCCGCTTCTTTGACTAAAACATGTTCATGAAAAAATCGCCCAGATGTTTTTTGCATCAAGGCGAGTGCAGTCTCGGGCAGCGCACCTGACAGTGCGTGTGTTTTGTATGCGTCAAAGCGCGACCAGTTGACATAGTCGTCGAAGAATCTGCCTTGTTGCGAGTTGGCCGCATATTCGTTCGCCCATGGTCCGGGTGAGCGCATGTTTTGTTCGAGCGCATCTGAGAGTTCAGAAATTACTTGTGGGCTCAAGACATCGCGCAACACCACGACGCCATCGCGTTCGTATTTGACGATGCTTTCGCTACTAATCACGACAAAATCAAATGCCTAGCGTGCGTAGTTGAAGCTTGCGCATGCCAGCCAACCATCGCTCGTGCTCGCTGGCTTTTTTGTTGACGAACTGAGCCACTTCGGGGTGCGGCAAGATCATGAAGGTTTCTTGGCGCAACGTTTCAACGACCATTTCGGCCACTTGTTCGGGTTCAAGCACCGCACCCGATGCGCGCACGACATTGCCGTTGTCGGCAGCCGTGGCTTCATCAGAACGCCGCAACATATTTGTGTTGACGCCTTGTGGGCAAAGACAGCTGACTTTGAGTCCGCGATTGCCATACGTAATTGAAAGCCATTCGGCAAATGACAACGCCGCATGTTTGGTCAAAGAATACGGCGCCGAGCCAATCGCCGTGAGCAAGCCAGCCGCCGACGCGGTGCTGACGAAATAGCCGTGACCGGCTAACAGCCAGTCGTCAATCAGATATTTGACCGCCCAGCGATGTGCATGCACGTTGATATCGAAAGATATGTCCCAGGTTTCTTCGCTGGTTGAAAGGTCGGTGCCCATTGCCACCCCGGCGTTGGCGTAGAACAAGTCGATGAACCCAAGAAATTGTTTTGATTTTGCGACGAGTTCGGCATTGGCTTTTTCTGTGGATAAATCACACGCCACACCGAAAGCCGAATTGGGGCGCTTGGCGTTGAGTTGCTCAACAACCGTGTCGAGAAGTTTTACGTCGCGGTCGGCGAGCACGACTCGGGCTCCTTGTTTGTGAAATTCTTCCGCAACTGCTTTGCCGATGCCGTTTGCGGCGCCTGTCACAACGGTGTTTTTATCGCGCAATTCCACATTGTGATGCTACGCACAAGCGGGGTCATGCCGCTATTTGAGATTTCGATCCATCTACCGTGACACATGCTTCAGCCATGATTTATGTAAATGACGAGGTCTGATGTGTCGGTCGCACTAGCCTTCGGATTATTGAAGAAAGCAGATTCATGGCGACGAAAGGCTCAATCAAATGACAGATTCACGTGAGGCAGCAGTCATCAGCGAAGCACTTGGCGTGATCGACAAAGCGCTTCGCGAAATGTTGCAGCGTGAACTTGTCTCAACGGG
>JAQCDY010000061.1 GCA_027729785.1 Actinomycetota bacterium
GCGACTAATTGGCGATGTGAATTCGATACGGCGCATGTCGTAAGGTTATTGAGTCGTGAAACGAAATTATCGCGTAGTCGTCGCAAAGCCTGGCCTTGATGGCCATGACCGTGGGGCCAAGACGATTACCCGTGCGCTGCGCGACCACGGTTTTGAGGTCATTTATACGGGTTTGCACCAGACGCCCGAGCAGATCGCCGAAACGGTGCTGCAAGAAGACGCCGACGCCGTGGGTTTGTCGCTGTTGTCGGGGGCCCATCTGACGCTTTTCCCTCGGGTGATTGAAGAGTTGCGAAATCGCAAACTTGGCGAGATCTTGATTTTTGGTGGCGGGGTTATTCCCAAAGATGACGTTGCTGCGCTCAAACAACAGGGCGTTGGAGAAATTTTCGGGCCGGGCTCTTCACTCGGAGATATAGCCAAGTGGTTAGAGTTGGCGCTCGACTCGCGCGACGAAAATTGAACAGAGGTTTGTAAGTGGATTTATTCGAGTACCAGGGTAAACAGTATTTCGCGCGATACGACATTGCAGTCTCAGCTGGAGGTGTCGCACTGACAATTGACGAAGCGGTTGCGCAAGCCGAACTCGCGAAGTATCCCGTCGTGATCAAAGCGCAAGTGCAAGTTGGCGGTCGAGGCAAAGCCGGTGGCATCAAGTTGGCGAACAATGCCGAAGAAGTGCGGTTGCACGCGAAAAATATTTTGGGGATGAACATCAAGGGTCACATCGTCAAGCGCGTCTGGGTTGAGCACGCTTCTGATATCGCCGAAGAGTATTACGCTTCGTTCACACTGGACCGCTCGGCAAAGCGACATCTGTTGATGCTCTCGGCTCAGGGCGGTGTTGAGATCGAACACGTGGCCGTCGTCGACCCAACAGCGATAGTCAAGTTGCATATCAACCCAGTCGAAGGACTAACTCTTGATGCGGCAAAACGCGCCGTGGTCGATGCGCGGATAACAGAAAAAGCTCAAGACGGTGTGGCGGCGATGCTGGTCAAACTTTACGAGTGCTTCACCAAGGGTGATTGCGACTTGGCAGAGATTAATCCGCTGATTTTGAAATCAAATGGCGAGGTGCACGCTCTCGACGCCAAGGTCACGCTCGATGATAACGCGGCGTTTCGTCACCCCGAGTGGGACGAGTATCGCGCCACCGAAGAACTAGACGAGCGCGAGAGTCTTGCGCGTGAAAAAAATCTGCAGTACATCGGTCTTGACGGCTCGGTTGGCATTATCGCCAACGGTGCTGGTTTGGCGATGAGCACGCTAGACGTCGTCAATCAAGTTGGTGGGAAAGCAGCAAACTTCTTGGATATCGGTGGCGGCGCGAACGCCGAGTTGATGACCGCGGCGCTTGAAGTGATTAATTCAGATATAAATGTCAAGAGCATTTTCATCAATATTTTCGGTGGCATCACCCGAGGCGATGAAGTCGCCAAGGGCATCGTCGAAGCGATTAAGCGTGTCAAGCTGCGCGCGCCGATCGTGATTCGACTTGACGGCACAAACGCGACAGAAGGACGAGCGATTATTGCCACAGCCGGCATCGCTGAGTCACAATTAATTTCGCGAGCAACGATGCTTGAGGCCGCGCGTAGCGCAGTCGAAATCGCAGGGAAAAAATAACATGGCGATTTTTGTCAATGAAAAAACCAAAGTACTGGTTCAGGGTTTGACGGGTGGGCAAGGTCGGTTTCATGGCTTGCGCAATCGCGACTATGGCACGCAAGTTGTCGCTGGTGTAACTCCGGGCAAAGCGGGTCAAGATGTCGAAGGAATCAAAATCTACGACACGGTTGAGAGTGCAGTCGCTGCAACAGGTGCGACTGCTTCGTTCATTGCGGTGCCACCAAAGGCGGCACCAGCAGCAATTCTTGAAGCGGCACGAGCCGGCATTGGTTTCGTGGTTTGCATCACAGAAGGCGTGCCCGCCCAAGACGAGGCACGAGTGTTTGCAACATTGCAACGCGATTTTCCCAAGACTCGATTGCTCGGGCCGAATTGCCCCGGCATCATCAGCCCGGGTAAGTGCAATATCGGCATCACGGCTGGCGAGATCGCCGCGCTGCCGACTGCAAAAGGCCCCAATGTCGGCATCGTTTCGCGCTCGGGCACGCTGACATATCAGGCGCTATACGAATTGAAACAGCGCAACATCGGTGTGTCGACTTGCGTCGGTATTGGTGGCGATCCCGTGCCCGGTACCTCGTTCGTAGATTGCTTGGCTGAGTTTCAATCTGATCCTGAAACGCATGCGATCATCATGATTGGTGAAATTGGTGGCACAGCAGAAGAAGAGGCTGCCGAGTTCATCATGACCCATGTGACGAAACCGATGAGCGCTTATATCGCAGGTGTCACAGCACCAGCCGGCAAAAAAATGGGACATGCCGGGGCGATCGTTTCTGGTGGCAAAGGCACGGCGCAAGGCAAGATGGACGCGCTGCGAAGCGCTGGTGTCAAGGTTGGTTTGAACCCGACTGAAGCGTGCGAGTTGATGGTGCAAATAATCGCGTCAATGTAAGACTTAGTGTTCGATGATTAAACGATCTGATCTTTTGACATATATTCCGTCACTTGACGGCCTTCGTGCCCTCTCGGTTTTGGCTGTGATTGTTTATCACGCCAACAAACTCTGGTTGCCGGGCGGATTTCTTGGCGTTGAGGTGTTCTTCGTGATCAGTGGCTATTTGATCACCCTGTTGTTGCTTGCCGAGTCTGAGGCGAATGGCACGGTCAGCCTGAAACAGTTCTGGTTGCGTCGGGCACGACGCTTGTTGCCAGCGCTATGGGTCGTTGTTTTGGGTGTGGTGGTTTTTGCCGCGATCTTTCAGCGGGATATTCTCGGCACTTTGCGCGGTGATGTAGTCGCGGCACTATTTTATGGCTTCAACTGGTTTCAGATTTGGGTGGGCACGAGTTATTTCACATCTTTCGAATTCGTACCGTTGCGACATTTGTGGTCATTGGCGGTTGAAGAACAATTTTATTTGATCTGGCCGATCGTGATGCTGGTCGTGGCCAGGTTTGGCAAACGACGTCTGCCAATTGTGAGCGCCGTGTTCCTTGGCCTCGCAGTTGCGCTTGCCGTTTATATGGGTGTGGTCTACAAGACGGGCACGATCTCGACGATTGCCGACACGCCAGAACAGTTCACCAGCCTGTTCGGACAATCTGTCTCGCGAGTTGACTATTTATTTTTGGGTACATTCACCCGTTCAACTGGTTTGCTGCTCGGTGCAGCACTGGCGATTTGGTGGCGACCCTGGTTGTTGCAAAGTTCGCGGGCTGGGGCGAGCAAATTTTTTGACGTAATCGGCGTTATCGGTTTAGTCGCACTGGCGTTGATGGCGTGGCGATTTCAAACTGTCACCGAGGGCACCGATCAGGGAACAGTCGGTTATGACCTGTTGTTTCGCGGTGGATTTTTCATGACTGATGTTGCGAGTGTGGCGGTCATTGCCGCCGCGGTGCATCCGGGTTCAAGATTTTTTGCGCGAAGTTTGAGCAACCCAGTTTTGGTTTGGTTGGGCAGGCGTTCTTATGGCTTCTATCTATTTCATTGGCCGGTGTTTCAGTTTTATCGACGCTTTGCGGGTCAAGGTTTGACACCCTATGAATTTGTGGTTTTGGTGTTGCTCGCACTTGCGTTGACTGAGTTGAGTTATCGATATATCGAGACACCTGTACGCCAGGGTGCCGTATCACGCTGGTGGAGAGACTTTCGTCAGCCTGCCCACGGTGCGCAGCTCGAGCGTCGTCAGCGGCGCATCGTGCTTGCGGCGTTTGCCCTGCTTTTGCCGGTGTTTGGCGTCGTGAGTTTGGCAACTGCGCGGGTGCAACTTGACGAGATTGCGCAAAACTTGTCGGACAACGAAGGAAACACGGTTGATTTCTTGGGTGGTGGCCAGGCAACTAGCGCAGTTACGGCAACGACGATTGAGGGCCAAGCCGTGACTGAAACAACTTCGCTTGACGGTCAGGTGATTGACGTTTTGGCAATTGGTGACTCGGTGATGTTGGGTGCGGCCAATGTTTTAACTCGGCGCGGCGTCACCGTGGACGCTTTGAAGAGTCGACCATATCGACAGGCGCTTGAAATCGCGAATTTTATGAAGTCAGTAAATCGTCTTGGGTCGGTGGTAATCATTCATTTGGGGACGAATAATACTGTCGACGAAAAAACTTTGGATGAAATCATGGTTCCACTGCGCGATGTGTCAGTGGTTTTGTTCGTGACCGTACATGTGCCGAGTGAAGCGCGCCAAAACACGAATAATCGACTAATAAACGAGTTGCCGTTGCGATACGAAAATGTCAAAATCTTGGATTGGTACTCAATTGCTTTGGCCCACCCCGAGTATTTGTATAGCGACAAAATCCATATTCGGCCTGAAGGGCAAAAGATTTATGCCGATTTAATGATGCAAGCAATTGGTCGGCCGTAACTTTTATCGTATGCTTACTGCGCCATGACTTCACCAGTTCGCATCACAGTCTCTGGTGCCGCGGGGCAAATCGGATATGGAATTTTATTTCGCATTGCATCTGGGCAGATGCTCGGCGCAAACACGCCGGTAATTTTGCAATTGCTCGAAGTGACGCCGGCGTTGGGTGCGCTGAACGGCGTAAAAATGGAACTTGAAGATTGCGCATACTCGCCACTCGTTGATGTGATCACCACGGATGATGCGAACATCGCGTTTGGTGACGCCGACATTGCGTTGTTGATCGGCGCAATGCCACGCAAAGACGGCATGGAGCGCGCAGATTTATTGACGGCCAATGGTGGCATCTTCAAACCGCAGGGTCGGGCGATCGCCAAGAATGCCAAGAAGAATGTCAAAGTCTTGGTCGTTGGCAACCCGGCCAACACGAATGCTTTTATCGCGATGAGCAACGCGTCCGAGATTGACCCGAAGCAATTTACGGCGATGACGCGACTCGATCACAACCGCGCGGTGGCACAACTTGCACAACGAGTTGACAAACCGGTGACGGCGATCAAGAAGATGACGATTTGGGGAAACCACTCGGCGTCGCAGTATCCAGATATTTACAACTGCGAAATTGACGGCAAGAACGCAGCGACAGTTGTCAACGACGAAACTTGGGTGCGTGAAACATTTATTCCGACTGTTGCCAAACGTGGCGCAGCAATTATTAAGGCGCGCGGTTTGTCATCGGCGGCGTCGGCCGGCACCGCGGCAATGGATCATGTGCGCAACTGGGTTCAGGGCACGCCAGCAGGCGACTGGGTCAGCATGTCGGTGCCATCAGACGGCAGTTACGGCGTGCCTGCGGGCTTGATTTCGTCGTTTCCGTGCACCTGCGCAAATGGTGAATACAGCATCGTGCAGGGTTTGCCGATCAATGACTTCAGTCGCAAGATGATTGATGCATCGGTTGCCGAGTTGATCGACGAGCGCGACGCAGTGCGCAGTCTGGGACTCGTTTAGAAATTCGTGTTGGCGTTGACGGCCGAAAAGACGGCGTCGAGCGCGAGAAATAACGGTTGAGTCGCAATCACTCGTTCGTGGTCGCCCTTGAAACGAATCTTGCCGCTGATGAAAGCTTCTTGGGCGTTGATCTTGCCCGTGGCGACGCCCACTGCGGTTTGCCAGTCTTGCGTGAACGCAATATCTGAAACTTTTGCCGGCCCGCTGGCGAAACTTAATTTGCCGTCGCGCGACTCGAGATGATATGTGACGTCACCGAGTGGTGTGTCGGTGACGATTTGTGTGACAGAGATAGAGTTTTCGCGCGCAACGGCGACGATCTCGCTGTTTGCGTTGATTCTGTCGGCGACCGCCGTAATCCACTCGCTGCTGAGATAGTCAACGCGGGCTGACATGAGTCGTGAAAACTGCTGACTAAGCAGCAACCATGCTGACTGATTTGCGACGCGAGAACATGATTGAAATTACCAAGATCACGAGCGAAATACCGGCGATGCTCAAGCGAGCAGTGTCGTTGTCTTTCAAGTTGATGATTGCCGGCAAGATCAAAAGCGCAACCAAGTTCATAACTTTGATCAACGGATTGAGCGCTGGCCCAGCAGTGTCTTTAAATGGGTCGCCAACTGTGTCGCCGATAACGGCTGCCTTGTGGGCATTTGAGCCCTTGCCGCCGTGATGACCGTCTTCGATGTATTTCTTGGCGTTGTCCCATGCGCCACCAGCGTTGCTGAGATAATTGGCCATCAACTGGCCAGTCAAAATAACACCAGCCAAGAACGCGCCGAGTGCCGCATAACCAATGCCAAAGCCGACAATGACCGGCGTGAGCACCGCAAGCAAGGCGGGCGTTGTGAGTTCGCGCAACGATGCCGCGGTGCAGATGTCGATGACTGGGCCATAGTCAGGTTGTTTTGTGCCGGCCATAATTTTGCCGTCTTTGAATTGGCTGCGAACTTCTTGCACGACAACACCAGCGGTGCGACCGACGGCGCGAATCGCGAGTGCCGAGAACATAAATGCAATCGATCCGCCAATTAACAGACCAATAAATGTTTTTACATCTGAGACGTTGATCTGTGTTTCAACCGCAGTGAAAATCGCTGAACCCTCAAGTTTGTTGCCTGCTTCGTCTTTGAGGCCGAGTTCGCCGGCGATTGTCTCAATGTACGAAGCGAACAACGCAACTGCCGCAATAACAGCCGAACCGATGGCGAAGCCTTTTGTTACGGCTTTAGTTGTGTTGCCAACTGCGTCGAGGCTGACCAGAATTTTGCCCGTCTCACCGTGCAACTCGCCAGCCATTTCAGCAATGCCCGCAGCGTTGTCTGATACGGGGCCGAAAGTATCTTCAGACACGATCACGCCGGTGGTGGCGAGCATGCCCATGCCGCAAAGTGCAACGAGATAGAGCGAGAACTGAATATTTCCGCCACCCATCCAAATTGTTGTGCCGAGTGCGACGGCGATGCACAAAATTGCATACACCGATGATTCGAGACCCGATGCGGTGCCCGCGAGCACGACCGTTGCTGGGCCAGTCTCGGTGCTTTCGGCGATTTCTTTCACCGGACCATATTCGGTGCCGGTGAAATACTCGGTGAGACGGCTCAAGACTTGAGCAAGAATTAGTCCGACGAGCACGGCGCCGAACACACGCCAACCTGTGTTGGTGAAACCAGTTTTCTCGAGTTTGTCGTTGCCGACATAATAAGTTGCCAATAAGAACGTGCCGATCACGGTGATGATTCCGGCGGTAAGAAAGCCCCGGTTGATTGGCTTCAAGGCGTTCATCTCGCCATCTTTTGCGCGCACGGCGAATACGCCGGCGATTGAAGCGACGACACCGATCGCGCGTGCAGCAAGTGGGAAGACAAGACCGAGTGCCGGGTTCAAACCGATCGAGTTGAACGCGGCAACACCGAGAATGATCGAGGCGACGAGAGTAACTTCGTAACTTTCAAACAAGTCGGCAGCCATGCCTGCGCAATCGCCGACATTGTCGCCGACATTGTCGGCGATTGTTGCCGGGTTGCGTGGGTCATCTTCAGGGATACCCGCTTCAACTTTGCCAACCAAGTCGGCACCGACATCGGCCGCCTTGGTGAAGATTCCGCCACCGACGCGCAAGAACAATGCGAGAAGTGAACCGCCGAAGCCGAAACCGATCAGCATCGCCGAACTTGTATTTTGAAACAGTGCAATGATGATTGTTGCGCCGAGCAGGCCAAGACCAACGGTGAACATGCCGGCAACGCCACCTGTGCGGAAAGCAACTTGCAATGCTTCCTTCATCGAACCACGCCTGGCTGCTGCAGCAGTGCGCACGTTGCCGCGCGTCGCGAGGGTCATGCCGACGTAGCCGGTCAATCCTGAAGCAACGCAACCGAGAACGAAAGCGATTGTGCGATACAAACCTGAACTTACAAACGACAGCGCTGACTCGCCATTGGGTTTGTCGATTGCCACCGAAGTTAAAAACACCACCGCGCCGACGGGCACGAGAATCATGCCGATAGTTCTGAACTGTCGTTTCAAATATGCCCACGCGCCGACTTGAATCGCCACAGCGATTTCTTTCATCTTGTCGGTGCCTTCGTCTTGTTGCAGAACCTTGACCATTAGATACCAGCCGACGAGCAACGCGAGAACCGCTGATCCACCGGAGAGCCACAAAATAAGCCACTCACCACCCTTGAGGGTGAAGTCTTGCCAGCCGCCTTCGGATGCAATTAGTGCGCTCACTTGATATTTCTCCAGTTTCTTTTGGGTTAGCCACGTTGGTAACCCGTGTTATGTGTCTCGGAAAGTATAAAGAATCTGGGGCAACTAATGCGAATGCTTGGTTTTGCGATCTGTCAAAAAACGGTCAAAAATGTGACGTTTTGAGCTGTTTTTTGGGCTCAATGAGACACGGTTCACGCTGTCTCGAAGGCCGTAAACGTCGGTCGGTTGGGGGCCGACTACTAGCGTGAAGTCAGCAGCTATGGCGCAAACAATCACAAGACCGAGGGGTTCGCGAGAACCAGTCACGGGCACGGCGCTTTCGTCCCGCAAAAAGCGACCGTTTTTGGTTGACCTTTATTCGACGGCTGTCGGCAAGAAATACGCGATGGCAATTTCGGGAATCGCATTGATGGGTTTCGTGTTCTTTCACATGCTCGGCAACTTGAAGATGTATCTTGGCGCCGCAGAAATTAACAGTTATGCCGAGTTCCTGAAGAAACTTTTGTATCCGCTTGCACCGAAAGGTGCAGTGTTGTGGATTCTTCGGGGCGGTTTGTTGGCGATGCTCGTGTTGCACTTGCATGCGGCATGGTCGTTGACGGTGATGAACCGTCAAGCGCGACCCGTGAAATATCAATCGCCGCGAGATTATGAAGTTGCGAATTTTGCGAGTCGCACGATGCGATATAGCGGAATGATCGTTGCAAGTTTCTTGACCTGGCATCTTTTGGATCTGACCTTTGGAGTGGTAAACACCGTCGGCGCCGAAGGCACGTTCGTGCGTGCAGAGGTTTATGAAAATATCGTGAGAAGTCTGAGTCGATGGCCGGTTGCCGCGTTTTATATTCTTGCGAACTTGTTGCTCGGCATTCATCTTC
>JAQCDY010000062.1 GCA_027729785.1 Actinomycetota bacterium
CGACATTGCCAACACTTGTAATTGCGAGGCTTTTTCAAGATAATAAAGTTCATCAAACGCCTCAGCCACTGTCTTACCGACAACGATCACTCCGTGATTTGCCAAAAACAAAATACTGCGTGACCTGCCTAAAACTTTGGCAACTCGCTCACCTTCGCTGACTTCAAGCGCCATGCCCGCATAATCGCGGTCGTATGCGATGCGATTATAAAAACGGCACGCGTTTTGATCGAGCATCAAAAATTCAAAACCATGCAAACATGCCAACGCTGTCGTATATGGCATGTGCGTGTGCAGCACGCACCTGGCGTCGGGCACCAACTTGTGTATCTGTCCATGCAGGTTGATCGCCGTCGGGTCGACTATTTTGCCATTGGCGATGCCGAAGTCTTTTACGTTCATATCGACCAGCAACAAATCACTCGCCCGCATTCGTGAAAAGTGCCGACCCGCAGGATTGATCAGAAACTTCTGACCGTCATCAGAAACCGCAACACTGAAATGGTTAGCGACTGCTTCGTGCATGTTCAATCGCGCCGCAGAGCGAAACGCAACTGCTAAATCAAAACGAGCCTGCTGCTCGGTCGTCATAATTTAGATGCTATTGCAATCGGGCCGGAAACCCGGGTGCACGCAGATCTGTGCCAAGTGCGTCTTCAAGCAATTTGACGACTTGAGTCGACCACACTTCGCCGCCGTATTGTGATTTGGCACGAACAAATGCTTGTTGCACGGTGCTTGCCACATCGAGAGGCACACCGAACTTGCGACCATATTCCATGGCGAAGCCCATGTCTTTCAGCGCGAGATCCATCGTGAAGCCAATGTCGTAACTACCGTTCAAAATAACTTGACCCTCTGTTTCGTGCACAAAACTATTGCCCGAGCTGTTCTTGATTACTTCGTATGCGACGCCAAGATCGATGCCACCTTTTTTCGCCAGCATCAACGCTTCGCCGCAAGCCACGAGGTGGATGAACGCGAGCATGTTTGTGATCACTTTGATCACGGCTGCACTGCCAAGTTCGCCGACATAAATTACGGGCTTACCCATCGCTTCGAGAAGATCTTTATGCGCTGCGAAAATCTTTGGGTCGCCGCCCACCAACACGGTGATGTCGCCTTCGGCTGCCTTGTGCACGCCGCCGGTAACGGGTGATTCAAGAGTGCTGAAGCCCAACTTTGTGGCAATTTCACCAAGGCGCAATGTTTCACTGCGATCATTCGTGCTCATATCAATCCAAGTTGCACCTTTGGCCAAACCCGAAAATACGCCGTTATCGCCGTTGACGACTACATCGATCGCCCGCGGCGACGGCAGGCAAGTAAAAACAACTTCAGACGCTTGCGCAACTTCTTTGGCCGAATTTGCCCACTTTGCGCCCTTGGCAATTAAACCTTCGCCTAGCGACTTGTTGAGGTCGTGAATCGTGACGTTGTGTCCGGCGCGGATCAAACTTGCCGCCAGATAAACGCCGAGATGTCCGAAGCCAATAAAACCGCAATTTCGTTTTGTATTGCTCATAGTTGTATCCAAGTCGTCTTCAGGTTTGTATAACCCTCTATTGAATGCATCGAGCGATCGCGACCAGTGCCAGATTGTTTGAATCCGCCGAATGGTGTCGTAATTGAACCCTTGTCGAAAGTATTCACCCAAACGGTGCCAGTGCGCAATTTCCGCGCGATTCGGTGGGCTTTCGTAATATCACGAGTCCAAACGGCCGACGCCAAACCATATTGCGTGTCGTTGGCGATGCGAACTGCTTCGTCAGCGCTTTCAACTGCAATCGACGCCAAAACTGGCCCAAAGATTTCTTCGCGCTCGATACGCATGCCGGGTTTGACATTTTGAAACACGGTTGGCTTGATGTAGACACCACCTTTGACTGGTTCGGCTTTTTCTCCACCCGAGAAAAGTTTCGCACCCTCGTTTTTGCCGATGTTGATATAGCCAAGCACGCGCTCAAATTGTGTCTTGTCAACAATCGTGCCCATCGCCGTCGCCGGATCATATGGATCACCAGGTTGAATCGCCTTGCCAACGTTTGTGATTTTTTCAAGCAACTCATCTTCAACTGCTTTTTCGACAACCAACCGCGTGCCGGCATGACATGTTTGTCCGGAGTTATAGAAAACGCCCCAGGCAATCGACGACGCCGCAGCATCAAGATCTGCACAGTCACTCAACACAATTTGTGGCGTCTTGCCACCAAGTTCAAGCGAAACAGATTTTCCGTTGCTCTCTGCCGCGTACGTCAAGAAATATCTGCCGACCTCCGTCGAACCAGTGAATGCGAGTTTGTCGACATCCATATGTCGACCGAGTGCGGCACCAGCCGTCGGACCAAAACCAGGCACGACGTTGAATACTCCATCTGGCAAACCTGCTCGCGAACCCAGTTCGGCAAACAACAGCGCCGACAGTGGCGACTGCTCGGCCGGCTTGAGCACAACTGAGTTGCCGCCAGCCAAAGCCGCGCCAACTTTCCACGAAGAAATAATCAACGGATAATTCCATGGCACCACTGCGCCAACGACACCGAGCGGCTCGCGCTCGATCAGCGCAACTGCATCGCGCGGCACCGGTGCCACTTGTCCGTACATCTTGTCGATCGTTTCGGCAAACCACTGAAGGTTGTTGGCCGCAGAAGCAATATCAACATTTACCGAGTCGCCAATCGGCTTGCCGACATCCATAGTCTCGAGCAATGCGAGTTCGTAGATGTTCTCGCGCATCAACTGGACCCAGCGCAACATAATGTTTTTGCGCTCAAGTGGCGCCATCTCGCTCCATACGCCATTGCTGAAAGACTTTCGTGCAGCAGTCACTGCCCGATCAATATCTTGCTTGTCGCCTTCGGCGACATTTGCCACCACCGTGTTGTCGCGCGGGTTGATCGACTCAAATGTCTTTCCGCTTGCTGCGTCCACGAACTTGCCATCAATAAATAGTTGCGTGCGAGATACTTTTTGTGCAGCGCGCTTCGTCCATTCTTCGCGACTGAGTAGGTCGGTCATCTTTTCTCTCCGAATTCGTTTTTGGGCTGACAATCAAGCCCCGACGCTATCAGTGCGACCTGTCAGAATATAAGCGTGCCGTCAGATCAAGCGCCGAACACTCCGACAACTTGTCTCTTGGCGATCGCCTCGGTGCATCGCACGGGGTCGACACTTCTCTGCTCGATCCTGCGGGCGACTCGTATGGCCGGCATGCCAATGGAATACCTGAATATCCACACGAAAAACTTCACCAATTTCCGTAACGAAAACAATTTGCCCAAGCTCAACATCCGCGGTGCGTTGATTGGTGCGGTACGCAAAGTCGCGGGCAAAAATGCCTGGCGCAACATCGAATATTTTTCTAGCTCCTCGTGGCGCACGTATCTCGATCGCGCGGCCGAACTAAACACGACCCCAAATGGCGTATTCGGCATCAAAATGCACTACAACCAATACGACGAACACATGCTGCAACGCGGCATTGACGCCAACTATTGGAATGTGCCGATCAAATGGGTGCGCATTACCCGCGACAACGAAGTTCGTCAGGCAATTTCTCTCGTGCGCGCCGAGCAATCAAATCAATGGAACAGCAACATGTCGGCAGTTCGCGAACCTATTTACAACGAACAAGCCATAGTCAAAGCGCTTGAAACTATTTCTGTCGCCAACAAAAATTGGGATGCATACTTCGCCGAACATTCGATCACCCCATTGTTCGTAACTTACGAACAGCTCACTCGCGACATGGACGCAACAGTGCGTCGAATTATGAGTCACATCAATACGCCAATTCAGACAGTGCCCGAGCCCCAAACCAAGCGACAATCAGATGGCGCAAGTGTGCAGTGGGAAAAACAATTTTTGAACTCTCGACCCGAATTTGCCTCGCGCGCTGCCACAATATAAGCGTGGGCGTTTCAGCGATATTTGATCCAACTCAATGGACCCAAGTTAAAGATTTCTCTTTTCGCGACATCACATACCACCGCGCCAAAGATCACGGCACAGTTCGCGTCGCTTTCAACCGACCCGAGGTTCGCAACGCCTTTCGCCCAAGCACCGTTGACGAGCTCTATCGCGCGCTAGATCATGCGCGTCAAACGGTTGATGTCGGATGTGTATTGCTAACTGGCAACGGTCCATCACCCAAAGATGGTGGTTGGGCTTTTTGCAGTGGCGGCGATCAGCGCATTCGTGGTCGAGATGGCTATCAATACGAATCTGGCGACGAAAATAAATCAAGCACAGGACGACTGCACATTCTTGAGGTGCAAAGACTAATTCGCTTCATGCCAAAAATCGTGATCTGTGTCGTGCCCGGTTGGGCCGCGGGTGGCGGACATAGTTTGCATGTCGTCAGCGACTTAACTTTGGCCAGCAAAGAACATGCCAAGTTCAAACAAACAGACGCCGATGTAGCAAGTTTCGACGGCGGATTTGGCTCGGCATATCTCGCCCGTCAAGTCGGTCAAAAATTCGCCCGAGAGATTTTCTTTTTGGGTCGCGAATACTCCGCAGAAGATGCACACCGCATGGGCATGGTCAACGCGGTCGTCGATCATGCAGATCTCGAAAAAGTTGCGCTTGAGTGGGCCAAAGAAATCAATTCAAAAAGCCCAATGGCTCAACGCATGTTGAAGTACGCGTTCAACGCGATTGACGACGGTCTTGTCGGTCAACAAATTTTTGCTGGCGAGGCAACTCGTCTTGCATATATGACCGAAGAAGCCACCGAAGGTCGAGACTCGTTCGTTGAAAAGCGCGAACCAGACTGGTCAAAATACCCCTGGCACTTTTAATCTTGCGACACTTGCGCTAGAACTTGCAATGATCACCACAATAAGTTCAAGCCAGGACCCGCGACTCGATCCGTTGCGACTCAACGAACGACAACTCACGACAATCGCCCAGCGTCGATCGACAATTGCTGCAGGCCGGTTTATCGCCGAAGGCGACCTCGTTGTCGCACGCGCGCTGGCATCTGGATACAAACCCGAAGTCGTGCTCTGCGATGTCGAGCAAGCCGAGCGTTTCGATCTCGAAATCGAAAAATTAGGCGGTCAATGTCTGACCGCCGACATCGAAATTCGTCGTCAAGCAACAGGCCTCGGCGTGCCACTCAGCGCACTCGGAGTTTTCTATCGACCAGAACCGCTGACAGTAAACCAAGTAATTTCTAAGGCGAGCCGAGTCGTGGTCGTCGAAGCAGTGGATAATCCGAGCAACATCGGAGCGATCGTGCGCTGCGCCGTGGGTTTGGGTTGGGATGGTTTGATTTGTGACTCAACAAGCGCCGACCCACTTTCTCGCCGTGGTCTGCGGGTCTCTATGGGCTCTGCTTTCAATTTGCGCTTTGCTCGCACATCCGACATAGTCGAGACGCTTAAGACTTTGCAGGCTCAAAATTTCAAAGTCTTTGCCCTCACACCAGACAGCGGCTCGGTCGACATTGATCAAATCAAAATCGATCCGATGCAAAAGCGGGTAGTAATTTTTGGTTCAGAGCGAACGGGTCTCAGCCAACAAGCCCTTGCCTGCGCCGATGCGTGCGTAAAAATTGCGATGAACCCAAATGTCGACTCGTTGAACGTTGCCGCCGCCGCCGCAATTTCTTGCTACGCGTTGCGCTGACCCGAGCTGATTAACGCGGATAATCCGCTGACGAAATCGGCAAGCCCGTATCATTGCGCAAGTGCTCGGCAGCTTTGACGAAATATTCTGTCATTGAGTTGCGAATCTCCACGTCAGTCACGAGTTCATTCACCGCAGCAAGCATGTGCACCAGCCACCGGTCGCGCTCTAAATTGCCAATTCGAAACGGCATGTGGCGCATCCGCAATTGTGGATGCCCGCGATTTTCGTTGAACAACATTGGTCCGCCCCAATACTGCGCGAGAAACCAGGTCAAGTGCTGGCGCGATTTGGCTAAATTTTCTGGGTCTTCATACAGCACTATCAACACTTGGTCGGTGACTACGCCCTGATAAAAGCGGTCAACAAGCGTTTCGAAAAACGGTAGACCACCGACTTGCTCGTAGATCGAACTAGCTGAACTCAGGGTCTTGCCATTCTGGAAACAAATTCGGCATATCAGTCGAAACGTTCATCGTAAAGTTCGCCGCACGCTTTTCAAGAAAACTCATTACGCCTTCGCGTGCATCAGCAGATTTGCCGCGTTGCAAAATGCCGCGCGATTCAGCCCGATGGGCTTCCATCGGGTGCGACGCGCCAAGCATTCGCCACAACATCTGTCGCGACAGTGCGACAGAAACGGGTGCCGTATTTTTGGCGATCTCTTTGGCCAGTGTTCGAGCAGCAACCAGCAGATCATCCCCGACATGGACACTGCGAACGAGACCGGCATCGTGGGCTTCATCTGGCGAAATCATTCGGCCCGTGAAGACCCATTCAGTTGCGAGCGAAATACCCACGACGCGGGGCAAGAACCACGATGAACACGCTTCTGTGACGATGCCCCGTCGGGCAAAAACAAAACCAAATTTTGCCGTGTCACTAGAAAGGCGAATATCCATCGGCAGGGTCATCGTCACGCCGACCCCGACGGCTGCACCGTTGATCGCCCCAATCACGGGCTTCAAGCTTTCAAAAATTCGCAGCGACACCAGTCCACCGCCGTCGCGTGGCACGTCTTTGACCCCCGGCACGTCGCTGCCACCACGACTGAATGATTCGCCACCCGAAGATAAATCTGCCCCCGCACAAAATGCCCGACCAGCACCGGTCACGATCACTGCTCGAACATTGTCATCGGCATCAGACATGTCAAATGCGGCGATGATTTCGTGCAACATCGTGTTTGTAAACGCATTCAATTTTTCTGGACGATTCAAAGTAATCGTCGCGATATTCTCGCTCACTTCATAAACGATTTGACTAAACATCAAGAAAACGCGTCGCCGCAATCGCCGAACCGATAGCGCCGACAAAAGCGCCGATACCCAGCAAAATGAACATCACCGAAGTCAAGTAACTATCGGGCACGACGAGCGAACTGATGCCCGTACCTGGTTTAAAACCAGTGACACCGCTCGTCCATGCCGAATTCAAAACCCATAGCCCGCCACAAGAAACAATGCCGCCGATTAATCCTTGTAGCAAGCCTTCCAACATAAACGGAATTCGAATGAACCAGTTGGTGGCACCAACTAATTTCATAACTTCGATTTCTCGACGCCGGGCAAACATCGCGGTGCGAATCGTGTTCCAAATTAAACCCACTGCGACCAGCAACAACACCAGCGAGGTCACCAATGTGACCACCCGGATGAAGTTGGAAAGTGTCGAAATGACTTCAAATTCATCTTCGGCAAGGGCAACTGCTTCAACCCCGGGCAACGTTCTATATTGATCGCTCAGTGAACGCACGAGAAGCGGATCTTCCGAAAGTGGAACGACTTTGAACTGAGTCGGAATCGACTCCGGGGTAAGTAACCCCAACGTCACGGGGTCTCCGGCAAAAATACGTTTGGCTTCTTCATAACTTTCGGTCTTGTTCAAGTAGCGCAGTTTTTCTATGTCGATAATTGTCGGCGAGGCGCGCAAAACCGAGTCAATCAAGGCGACCTGTTCGGCTGAGGCATCACTGCGCACGAAAACAATCATCTCGACATCGCCACGCCATTGCACGAGTAGATTTTCAAACGCACGCTGAATCAAAAAAGTTGAGCCAACCAAAAGCAACGAGACAGCAGAAGTCAAAACAGCCGCAGCAGTAAGCGTCAAGTTGCGCCTGAAACTCTCCCATGTTTCGCGCAGGGCATAAGCAATTCGAGAGAACATTTACTCGTAAACCCCGCGCTCTTGATCCCGCAAAATTACGCCACGATCCAACTGAATCACTCGCCTGCGCATTGCGTTGACGACCCGGTGGTCGTGGGTTGCCATCACTACGGTTGTGCCCGTCTGATTAATTTCGTCCAGCAGTCCCATGATCCCTTCGCTGGTGGTCGGATCGAGGTTGCCGGTGGGCTCGTCGGCCAACATGATCAGTGGTCGATTCACGAAGGCGCGGGCTATTGAAACCCTCTGCTGTTCTCCGCCCGAGAGTTGGTTTGGAAATCTGTCTTGCTTATCTGCCAAGCCGACAAGATCGAGCACGATCGGCACTTGGCGGGCTATCACGTGTCTCGGTTTGCCGATTACTTCGAGGGCAAACGCGACGTTTTCAAAAACTGTTTTGTTCAGCAACAATTTATAGTCTTGAAACACGTTGCCCATGCTGCGACGCAAATGAGGCACTCTCGACGCCGGCAGCTCATTGATGTTGCGACCAGCCACCCAAACGTCCCCGCGTTCTGGCTGCTCTTGGCGGTTGATCAAACGCAACAGAGTCGACTTGCCTGACCCGGACGGGCCGACAAGAAATACGAACTGACTTTTAGGGATGTCAAACGAAGCATCTCGTACAGCGACCGTTTCGGTGCCATAGATTTTCGTCACATTTTCAAGACGAATCATTGCAACAAACTTATCATCGTTAAATTGCCGCGCCGATCACGCGACTATTCGCCATCAGAACGCCGCCAACGAAGAAAGCCTTCCATGAATTCATCCAAGTCTCCGTCAAGCACGGCGGTGACGTTGCTGCTCTCGACATTTGATCGAAGATCTTTCACCATTTGATAAGGCTGTAGAACATAGGAACGAATCTGACTGCCCCAACCAACTTGCGCTTGCTTGCCAGCGATCTTTGCCAACTCTGCGGCTTTTTCTTCTTCGTCTTGCGCGAGAATCATTGCTTTCAAACGTTTCATCGCACTCTCGCGATTTTGCAATTGGCTGCGCTCCTGCTGCGAAGATGCGACAAGACCCGTCGGCTCGTGGGTCAAGCGCACGGCCGATGAAGTTTTGTTGACATGTTGACCGC
>JAQCDY010000063.1 GCA_027729785.1 Actinomycetota bacterium
CAAATTTAGGCTCAACTGCGCGACCAGAAACAGACGACATCAATAAAACATTACTCGTCATTTATCACGCGACATGGTCTCGCACTAGTTTTGCTGCATGGCTATTAACGGTTATGAATTTGATCGGTTCTTGCGATACGACGAGATGGTGGCGTGGCTAAATGCGATAGCGGCGAAGTATCCGAAGCTTGTCAGTCTCGAGTCGTATGGCAAATCACACAAGGGTCGCAACTTAATGCTCGCCACGATCACCGACACTTCAACGGGCGCCCACAACACAAAACCGGCGCACTGGATCGACGCCAACATTCACGCCACCGAAGTTACGGGCGGCGTAGCCGCGCTGTACATAATTCAAGACCTCGTCGAAAAATTTAACGACCACGATGAAACTGTCGTTGAAGCATTGCGCACACGCACCTTTTACATTGCGCCGCGCGTCAATCCTGACGGTGTCGAAGACGCCCTCGCCGACAAGCCACTGTTTCATCGTTCGAGTGTGCGGCCGTGGCCGTGGCGTGATGGTCACCGCTGGCCAGGTTTGAGTGTCGAAGACATCGATGGCGATGGCACCGTTCGCACCATGCGCATTGCCGACCCCGACGGTGCGTGGGTCGAGCACAATGAAGACGCTCGCGTGATGGTGCCAGTCGGACCGCTTGGGGCGCCACGAGGCAAGACTCGTTATCGCTTGCTCGACGAAGGTCTGCTCGAAAACTTTGATGGCTTTACGATTCCGATGCCGCGCGATCCCGCTGGTCTCGACCTGAATCGAAACTTTCCCGCGGGTTGGGGCACCAATGTGCTCGGTTCAGGCGATCACCCGATGTCGGAGCCCGAGGTGCACGCACTCGTGCGTGCCGTTACCACTCGCCCGAATGTTTGTGGCTACAACGCATTTCACACTTCGGGTGGTTTCATGTTGCGACCCAGCAGCACGCGTGCCGATTCGACAATGCCACCGCTAGACATTTGGGTGTTCAACGAATTTGGCAACTTGAGTGTGCAACATACCGGCTACCCCGTGCACTCGGTGTACGAAGACTTGACATGGGATAAAAACGAAACGATGAGTGGCGCAGGTGATGACTGGGCGTACGAGCACCTCGGCGTGTTCAGTTGGACGACCGAGTTTTGGGATGCGATCTTTCACGCCACTGGTGAAAACTCACCATCCAATATTTGGTATGTCGGGCCAAACCCTGCACAAGATTTAGCAGTATGCAAATGGAGCGATGAATACGCACCAGGTTCGTACGCTGCGTGGAAAAAGTTTGATCACCCGCAGTTGGGCGCTATCGAGATCGGTGGCTGCGATTTCTTCCGTATCTGGATCAACGCGCCGTCGTCCAAACTGCGTGATGAAGTCAAAGGACACGTACATTTTGCCCTGTTTCAGGCACTTGCTTCACCCAAAATTGAAATCAAACTCGCTTCAGCAGAATTAGTCGGCAACGGTGTGTGGCAAGTGCGATTAGGCGTTGCCAACACGGGTTGGCTCGGCACTGAAGTCACGATTTGGGCCAATAAGCACAAAATTGTGTTGCCCCTTACTGTGCAAATCGATGGTGTCGCGGCCGGTGACATCATCGATGGTTCACCGCGCGTCAAGCTTGGGCAACTCGACGGTCGCGTGCGCTTTCGTGTTGGTGGAGATGCTAAAAGTGATGGCACTCCAGATCGCGTTTTACATACGTGGTTGGTGCGCGCAAGTCGAGGCACTGAAATTACGCTGACTGCGCGTCACCCACGCGGTGGTGAAGTCGCGACTAAGCTCAAACTCAATTAATTTGTAGCCGCCTCGACTGGTGCCGAATATTTGCGATGCGAATTTAACGCACGCATCCAAATATAAAATGAGCCTGAGATGCCGACAATATTGGGTAATGCGACAAACCAGTCGCCGATCAACGCACCATATGTAAACCATGTAACACAACAAGCGAACAGCAGGCCATGCATTGTCGCTGACACTCCGTAAAGTCTTTCGGTTCGATAAACGCGCACGACCTGCGGAATAATCGCCGGGGTGCCAATCGCAACGGTAAACCATCCCATCATCGTCATCGAATAGTTCGCGACAACTAGTCCGGCGATTGACACAATTGACAACACCAAAACTGGAACCCACAACTTAATTTTTTTATGCCTGACACAAACCAGCAAAATTAGAACAATGGCCAAAACAATCGAAAAGTGGGCGAATGCAACCTGTGTGTTTGGTTTGTAAATCCCGTAAATAGTCCACATCGCAGATCCGGTACAACCCTGCAAAAAAGACGTCGGTGAGAGACCCTCTGTTGAATCCTTAACGAACACTCGCACAACTTGTGGCCAAATAAATGCAACCGACAATAATGGTGCGATGAAACCAACAACCGTCGTAAATGACACTTTTTTAGATTAGTTCAGCAAATCTGTGCTAAATCATCTATTGGTAGCGTTCATGGCGTGATCACGACATACGGATTCTCAATCGCGACACCAAACAAAGATTTGCGACAGTCAGCGATTGATACGGTTTTTCGCTGGTTAAATGAAGTTCACCCACACGAAAAGCGGACAAACTCGACTCCCGTCAGCATTCGCCATAGCCCAAACGACCCGATTTTTCGCGTCGATGTGCTCGAGCAAGATCCGCAACAGGCGGCAGCGCGTGGCACGACTGCAACTTTGATCGTCTCAAAGAACGAACTTTATTTTGATTTACGACGCACGCTTAGACCGACCAAGGCCGCACTGCTTCCGCGCCGCACGATCGACCACCCCGAGCCTCGACTCAGTCAACTCGTCGCCGAAATAGTTGGATTGTTCAAAGTTCGTGATGCCAATGAACTGATCAAATCTGAAATCAATCTTGCCAAAGACCAACTCGACGGGCAAAGACTCGCTGCCTTTGCCGAAGCGCCAAGCCGACGCCTACCGCTTGTCATTGAAACGACTGTCGGTAAGCCACGTGCGATTACAACTGCGGCGACTGCGCATCAACTTGCCGGCATTGCACATGTTGCCCACATCACTTCGCATGTCGCAGAAGAAGCATTCAACGATTTTTATGGGGCCAGAAAGATATCTTCAAGTTGGATCGCCGTGATGTGGCCCCGTGGTGCCGAACCAGAAAACTTTTTCCAACAAGATGATGACGAATTAGTCAAACAACTCATCGCTGCTTCGGTCGGATCACTAGTCACGCTGATTTTGGCACCACCCAAAAAATCAAAAAGCGAGCCGGGACGAGATTTTGAAGAACTCAGGCGGATTAACCAAGAACTGGTCGAGGAAAATGAGGGCCTACTTGAAAATGCCAACCTGACTGCGATGCTCGGTGCGCAAAAGACGGAAGAACGCGACCTGGCGATCTCGCAACTGACCACTTTCTTACTGATGGATGACGATAAAAGTTACCTTGACAAAGTTTCAGATGCTGTCGCCTACGCCCAAAAAAACCTCTCAAATCTCGTGTTCCATGAGCGCGCCATCGAATCGGCGAACAGTTCGCAACTAATGAATGGTCGCAGGGTCTATTCAAATCTGGTCGAACTAAACAACTTGGCGGCGCGTTTGCAACGGGGTGATTTCGCGCCGAACGTTTTTAATATCTATTGCAATCAACAACTCAGCAACTTTGCCGCATCAATCAGCGACGAAGCCGTAAATCGCTTCGCACAAGATTACGCAATCGAATGGAAGGGCGAAAATGTCATCGCTAAGCCCCATATTCGCTGCGGCGATGCGCGAATTCACTTTTATCACGACACGAAGACAAACGAGATCATCGTCGCTTATATCGGCCGCCACTTGCGCGACAAATCTACGAATTAGTTACGGCGCGTTTTACGTCGCCAAAATCGTTGCGCAAAACTCAAATTCAAAAACGGTCGAGCAAGTCGGTAGACAAAGCCAGGAACGACAACGCTTTTGTTTTGGTTCAAACCTTTTTGAGCACTACGCACAACTTCATCTGCAGTAACCCACAGCCAACGAGGAACCCGCGAAGTTAAGTGCTCAAGTCCGGCGTTTTGATGCAACTGCGTTCGTACATATCCAGGACAAACCACGCAAAGCCGAACCCCAGATCCGCGCAACTCTGCGTTCACACTTCTGCCGTAAGACATGACATAAGTTTTTGCAGCCGCATATAGAGCCGACTTTGGCATTTCGACAAATGCGGCAATGCTCGAAACAACTACAACATCACCACTTCTGCGTTGAATCATTTTTGGAATTACCGCCTCACAAATTTCGACAACACCTGTTGCCAGCAGTCGATTCAACCGATTCATTTCTTGAATATCTGTTTGCCCAACTCTTGCGGCACGAGTAATTCCGGCATTTAAAACAAGAAAATTGACATCTTCTGCTTCTTTGATCGTCGCCTGGATTCCCTCATCTGTTGACAAGTCGGCAACAACAACTTTTGTTTCGGCACCATAAGCCTTGAGTTCAATCGCAAGTGCTTCAAGAAGTTCAACACGACGAGCAACTGCGACGATGTCGTAGCCATTTTTTGCCAATGTAATCGCAAACTCTCGGCCAATACCTGAAGACGCACCCGTAACTAAAGCAAGTTGCCGATTCGACACACGTTGAGCATTACATGAAAACTGCCTAGGGTAAAGCCATGACTAAATTGCAATCTAACGAACAACTTTCGCCCGTCTATCAACTTTCAGATCAATACATCGAACAACTCGCCCAAAGCGACCCAGGTCTCGCCACTGCGCTTGGCATCGCGGGTCATGATCACGAAATGACCGACTTCAGCCCGAAGGGTCACGAACAGCGACACGACATCACGCGCGAGGTGCTTAACAAACTCAACACGCTTGACACAGCAGGTGACCGCGATCGCCTTGCGGCGGGCGTGTTGCGAAATTCGCTCGAAATGTCGACTCTCGAATTTAACGCGGGCGAACACTTGCGATCAATCCGCGTGATTGCAGGCGACGTTGATTCGGCACGAGGCATTTTTGACTTAATGCCAACTGCGACCGCCGAAAACTGGAAGACGATTGCCGAACGAATGCAAGCAGTGCCCAATGCATTCGCCGGCATGCGCGAAAGTTGGACTCTTGGCATCTCGCGCAAAACCGTCGCCCCGCGCCGTCAAGCACTCGTTGTCGCCGAACAACTTGAAACTTGGGCGGGCACACCGTCGACACCTGGGTTTTTCACGCAGTTTGCCGAAAGCGCAAGAGCCGTAACTGGTGCGCCAGTCGACAAGTTGCGTCGCGCCGCAGTTGACGCGTCGAACTCGATGGCCGAGACGGCAAAGTTTTTGCGTCAAACATATGCGCCTGCGGCCGACCCACGCAACGGCGTCGGCGAGGAGCGACACGCGATCGCACGCCGACGGTTCATGGGCATGAACACTGATGCGCGCGAAGCATATGAATGGGGCTTTGCCGAAGTGTCTCGACTCGACGCCGAACTAACGAAAACTGCGAAAGAAATAAACCCAAATATGTCGCTTGACGAAGTTCGAAACTTTTTAGACACAGACCCGGGTCACAGCATCGAGGGCGAAGAGAATCTGCGCGAATGGCTGCAAAAGTTGATGGATGATGCGATGTCGTTTTTGATTCGCAAAAACCATTTTGATATTCCCAAGGAAATTCATCGTGTCGAAGCGATGATCTCGCCACCAGGTGGTGCAGCCGCAATGTATTACACGTCGCCGAGCGAAGATCTTTCGCGACCAGGTCGAACTTGGTACCCAGCAAATGGTCGCACACGGTTTCCGTTATGGAGCGAACCGACCACCGCATATCACGAAGGCGTGCCGGGCCATCACCTGCAAATTGGCATGGCGACAGTCAATTCAGAAAAACTTTCGCGCTTTCAACGAAACGAATTCGTCAGCGGGCATGGCGAAGGCTGGGCGCTTTATGCCGAACGACTAATGGATGAGCTTGGATTCTTGGGCAAACCCGAATATCGACTCGGCTATTTATATGCACAGGCGTTTCGCGCCGCGCGAATCGTCGTTGACATCGGCATGCATTGCGAGTACACGATTCCGAAAGAATCAAAATGGCATGCTGGCGAAGCATGGACGCCAGAGTTGGCGCTTGAATTTTTGTCAGCTCGCTCGTCAAGCGACGACGCTTTTAACAAATCAGAAATAAATCGTTATCTCGGTTGGCCAGCCCAGGCAATCTCATACAAACTTGGCGAGCGCGTTTGGCTTTCATTGCGTGACGACGCGAAACGCAAGCACGGAGCGAACTTCGATCTGCGCGCCTGGCACGCATATGCACTTGACCTCGGAAATTTGGGTCTCGACTTGCTAAAAACCGAACTCGCCAGGTTTTAAACTTCAAAAATTACGGCAACACGACAACTTTCGTGCCCGCCTTGGCAAAATTGAAAATAAATTTGGCGTCGTCGGGCCTGAGGCGCAAACAACCACCGCCCTGAAAAGTGCCGAGTTGATCTTCGGTCTGCAACACCTTGCCATTTTTTGTTGGTATCGCGTGAAACCCGATATTGCCGCCTTGAGGCCCCAACGCGAAACGAGTCATGTTGTTGAACCATACGCCTTTAAATTCAAGACTGTAAGACCGTCGAGACTGACTGTTGACTTTGTATTCGCCCGGCGTGGGCACACCACGTCGTCCCGACACAGGCATCACGCGCACAACATTGTTTTGAGCGTCAACAACCCACACCCACTGCAAACTATTTTTATAAATTACCCTGCGTCCAAAACCCGACTTCTTGGGCAATCGCGGTGGATTCAGTCGCGTATACGGCGGGAATCTCACCGAACGACCGGGATACAGGGACGCCACTTGTGCGGCAGTCGGTGCTGGTACAACCGTCGAAGTCGTCGATGAACTCGAACTTGTCGTGTCAGCATTAGTTGACGAACTTGCAATTGTCGTTGTTGTCGAATCGTTCGACGCGCCTTGTGCCTGTGCGCCAAACACCACAGAACCGACGGCAATTAGCAGTGTTAAAAAAACTTTATTGAATTTCTGCACTTTATTCCTTGAAAAACTTTCTCTTGCCCGACGACTTAGAAACTGGCATACCGACAAGTGGGTCATCAATAATTTCAAACCGTCTTCCCCAATTGCCGACGATGCCTTGCACCATCGCCGCAAATGGCAACGCCAAGACTGCGCCAATCGGACCAAGAACCGCCCCACCTGCGATTGCCGCGCCAAACGCAACCGCGGCATGCAGTTCGAGAGTTTGCGCCGTAATTTTTGGTGCCAACAAAAAGTTCTCAAGCTGCTGATAAACAGCGATGAATACGATCACGATCAGAGCCTTAACTGGCGAATCTAAAAATGCCAAGAGCACGGGCAGCACGCCCGCGAGATATGTGCCAACCACGGGCAAGAATTGTGAAATCAAACCGACCCAGACCGCAAGAGCGACAGGTGCCGGTGTGCCAATGGCTTGAAAAGCAATCCAGTGAAAAAATGCCGAAACAACCGCTAGCAGTGCCCGTGAGTAGATGTATCCACCTGTTTTTTGCACGGCTAAATTCCAGACTGCAAGAACTGTTTTTTGTTTATCGGCACTCAGCCGTCCACAAATCGCGCGGCGCAGACGAGGGCCGTCAGAAATCAAATAAAAAGCGAACAACGTAATTGATAGAACTTGCAACAGTCCACTGAGTGCGCCGAGCGACAGCCCAACAACGCGATCTTGTTGACTGCTAAAAAAGTTCTGCACTGAACCATCTGGGTCACCGATCGTGTCGATCCATGATTGTGCGCTGATTGTTGTTCCGAAAGTGTCGTTGATGAAGTCAACAGTCTCAGTTACATATTGGTCACGATTATCCAGAAGATCCTGTGCTTGGGTCGCAACCAATGTGCCGATTGCGGCGCTAAAAGAAATCACTGCAACAAATACGCCCACAATCATCAGTGCTGTTGCTGAACCACGGCTCCAACCGCGCGCCGCGAGGCGATTGACGGCAGGCTCAATCGCCAAGGCAAAAAACAGCGAGATCAACAACAGAATCAAAAAGTTCGACAGTTGATGGAATAATTCGCGTGCTACCAATGTGGCCAGGAAGCCCACCCAAAACAGCAGAATCGCCCGAGGCACCCACCGCGGCATTTTCTCGTGTTGGGTCAAGTCATCTGACTCGGCATGACTCATGTCATCTATCGTAGTTGTCGTTGATATAGACAAATGTCCACTTGAGATGCCACGATATAACGAACCTTTATGAAGCTTCTAGGTAAAACAATCTCACTCGAGCAGATTCGCGAAAACATCGCGACTGAATTGCGTGCGCGCGTCGTCGGACCAAACGCGAGTCAACGCACGCAAGAAATAATGGATGCACCTGGCGAGCGATGGTTCGCCGAAGATCGACCGATTCGACTTGTGCACGGTGACGCATCGATGTTCATCGGTGGTTTGCGAGCGTTGCTGTTGCAATCATTGCACCCACTCGCGATGGCTGGTGTCGCTAATTATTCAGATTACAGAAAAGATCCATGGGGTCGATTGCAACGTACAGCCGACTTTTTGGCTGCAACAAGTTTTGGTCCGGCCAACGAAGCACAGCGAATCGTTGAGCGCGTCAAAGCCGTGCACCTCAAAGTAAATGGCGTAGCCAGTGACGGCCGCACATATTCGGCTACTGATCCGCATCTTTTGAAATGGGTGCATATCGCCGAGATTGACTCGTTCTTATGCACCTACCAAAAATTCAGCAAAGCGCCGCTCGACCAAGAGGGCCGTGACGGCTATGTCAAAGACGCAGCGTTTGTCGCACGGGCAGTCGGCGTGATTGATCCGCCAGAAACCGAAGCAGAGATGCGTGAGTTGATTGACTCATACCGCCCAGAATTGAAGAGCACCCGTGAGTCGCGAGATGCGACAAAATATCTCCTGTTCAAAC
>JAQCDY010000064.1 GCA_027729785.1 Actinomycetota bacterium
ACTTTGCGGCGACGATGTGCACCTATTGACGGGCACCGACGAGCACGGTTTGAAGATTCAGCAATTTGCAGACGCCGAAGGTGTCTCGCCCAAGCAATTCTGCGACAAGATCGCGCCGTTGTTTGCCGACGCTTGGCAGCGCCTGAATATCGATGTCAGTGATTTCATTCGCACCACAGAAGAGCGCCACAAAGTCGGTGTACAAAAACTTTTGCAGGCTTGTTACGACGCTGGCGACATCGAGGTCGACACTTACCGTGGCCACTACTGCGTGGCGTGTGAGGCGTACTACATCCCCGAAGAACTCGACAATGGCAAATGCAAAATCCACAACACGAAGGCCGAATATGTCGAAGAAGAAAACTATTTCTTTCGCCTTTCGCGCTACGAAGAAAAACTTCTCAAGTGGTATGCCGATCATCCAGACGCGATCAAACCCGACCATCGGGTCAACGAGGTAACAGGTTTCATCAAGCAAGGCCTGCGCGACTTTTCTGTCAGTCGCAAAACTTTGACCTGGGGCATCGAATTGCCGTGGGACAAATCGCATGTCGCATATGTTTGGTTCGACGCGCTCGCCAACTACATCACCGCGCACGGTTACGGCACCAACGAGAAACAATTCGCCGCCAACTGGCCGGTCGATTATCACTTCATCGGCAAAGACATCATCCGTTTTCACTGTGTTTATTGGCCGGCGATGTTGATGTCGGCAGGTTTAGAGCCACCAAAAGGTTGGGCAGTTGGCGGTTGGCTGTTGGTTGGCGGCGAAAAAATGTCGAAGACGACGGGCAACGTCGTGAACCCACTCGACCTGATCGACGAAATCGGCGTCGACGGTTTTCGCTATTACGTTTTGGCCGACACTAATTATGGCAACGACGGTGACTTTTCTTATGAGGGATTATTGTCGCGCTACAACTCGGATCTCGCGAACAACTTCGGCAACCTAGCCGCGCGTGTTGCCACAGTCGTCGAAAAAAAGTGTGGTGGTATCGGGCCAGTGCCATCTACCAAGAGCCCGCTCGCGGCGATCGCGGCACAAAGTGTCAGCGAAACAATTCGCGAATGGCAAAATGTTCAACCTGGTCGCGCGCTTGACGCCACTTGGTCGTTGATCCGTGCGACGAACGCGTTTCTTGAAACCAATGAACCATGGAAGATGGAGCCAGGCAAAGAACTCGACATCGTCATGGGTGATGCACTCGAAGCGCTGCGCATCGTAACGATTTTGGCCAGCCCCGCGATGCCAAAAACTTGTCAAGATGTTTGGCAACGCATTGGCATGACGGGCGAAGTTTCTGATCAGCGCGTTGGCGCCGACACGCAGTGGGGTCGCTATCCCGGTGGCACGAGCGTGACAAAGGGCGAGCCACTGTTTCCACGAAAAAAGATTTAGTCATGACGAGTTCGCAAATTGAAAAGCCAGATTGGGTCGACACTCACTGTCATGTGACCTACGAAGATATTCCGGGTGGTGCAGACACTGCGTTGGTCGCGGCACGCGAGGCAGGTGTGAGGCGAATGATAACGATCGGCACAGATCTCGCTACTTCGAAGGCGGCGATCGATTTGGCAGTTTTAAACGAGGATGTTTGGGCCACCGTTGGTTTGCACCCGCACGATGCAAAAAACGGACTCGACGGTTTGCACGAATTGATCACCCATGAGCGTGTTGTTGCGATCGGAGAATGCGGGCTCGACTACTACTACGACCATTCTGACCGCGCCGTGCAGCGTGAGATTTTCGCCGCCCAGATTGCACTCGCCCATCAACACAAACTCCCGCTGGTTATTCACACGCGCGAAGCATGGGATGAAACTTTCGATATTTTGCAATCGTGTGGCGTGCCTGAGCGAACGATTTTTCATTGCTTCACCGGTTCGCCAGTAGAAGCCAAAAAGTGTCTGGACATCGGTGCGTATATTTCGTTTTCTGGCATCGTCACATTCAAAAAAGCACAGGAGATTCGCGACGCAGCAACGATTTGTAGCGCCGACAAAATGCTCGTCGAAACTGACAGCCCGTTTCTGGCGCCTGTGCCACATCGTGGGAAGTCGAATCAACCCGCATTTCTGGTCGAAGTTGGTGCGTGCCTCGCCGAAATTCGAAATGTTTCGGTTGATGAAATTGCAAGACAAACGACACAAAATGCGACGATTGCTTTCCCGGGTATCGCTGCCTAACCTGAAGATGTTGTTATTTTCAACCTTTGAACGACGGCGAATCGCACTCGCTGCGCTTGTGACAATTCTTGTGCTGCCGTTTTTATTGATCGGTCGCAACAACAATGACGCCAATGACGCAGTCGTCGCGGTTACGACGACGCAACCTGATTCGGCGCTCGAATCAACTGAAGATGGTTCGCTTGAACCGATAATTTTGGGTGGCCCAGCACCGATCGTGCAAGATGGCTCGGCGCAAATCGCCTATCCCGCCAGCAGTCTGACCGGCATTCAAGCAATCGCGTCGTTCAGCAATTTTGACAATGCACCAGAAATCGTTTGCTACATACCCCAAGCGCCATTGGGCATCAAGATCTCTGTGCAAAATTTGAACAACGGACGAACGACGACTTGCACAAATGTTTTTCGCACATCTCTGCCATCGGGTGTGACGATGCTCTTGCACACAAAAGTTTTTGAGTCGCTGGCTAATCTGGTCGACGCACCGATACCTGTGACTGTTTCTTGGTAATTAGTACCTCGTGACTTTCTCCCGCACCGAAATCGTCACAATGCTCGAGCGTCACCGGCTTGCTCCACGCCGTGCGTTTGGCCAAAACTTTGTCGTTGATGCCAACACGGTGCACAAAATCGCACGACTTGCCGAGGTCGGCAATGGCGACTTCGTACTCGAAATCGGTGCTGGCCTGGGCTCACTGACACTTGCGCTGGCCGAGACCGGCGCCAACGTTGTTGCGGTCGAAATTGATAACGGCCTAGTCGAAGTTTTGCGAGCGAACACGAGGCATCTCGCAAACGTCGAAGTGCTTCACGCCGACGCAATGCAACTCGACTGGCAGCCACTGCTCGCCAAGACAAAACATTGGCATGTTGTAGCCAACTTGCCCTACAACGTGGCAACGATCATCGTCGCCGATTTGCTGGATGGCATCGCCGAAGTCGAGCACATGTTGGTAATGGTGCAAAGTGAAGTCGCTGATCGACTTGTTGCTCGTGCCGGCACAGACCCTTACGGCGCTGTGAGCGTGAAGATCGATTATTGGGCAAGTTCTAAAATCGTCGGACAAGTGCCACCCTCGGTTTTTTATCCGCAGCCGCGTGTCGATTCGGCACTGGTTGATATCCGTCGGCGCAGTGAACCCGGTGTAAGCGGTGTCGTTGCCAAAGATCTGTTTGCGTTGGTGCGGGCGGGCTTCGCCAAGCGCCGCAAAATGTTGCGTCGCGCACTTGTTGACATCGCAACCCCTGATGATTTTGCAACCGCAGATGTCAACCCCGAATCACGGGCCGAACAACTTGACTTGGCGGCGTGGGGTCGGCTGCGCAAATCAATCGACAGTCGCCTAGCGGGCTCAACGCGATGAACCCGCAAATCGTTTCACTTGTTGCGCCAGCCAAACTCACGCTTTCACTTCACGTCACAGGCATTCGTCAAGATGGCTTTCATTTAATTGACGCCGAGATGGTCACACTCGATTTCGCCGACGAATTGATCCTCGACCCAGCGAGAAGTGGCTTCGAAATCAGCGGCAAATTCGCCGGCGACATCGAGGCTGACGAAATTTCTAACAACCTTGCAGCCAAGGCTTTAAAACTCGCCGACCGTCAAGCCCATGTTTCGATCACCAAGAACATCCCATCTGGTGGCGGCCTCGGCGGCGGTTCTGCCGATGCGGCAGCAATTTTGCGCTGGGCTGGGTTCACCGATTTGGCAAGTGCAGCAAAACTTGGCGCTGACATCGCGTTTTGCATGGTCGGTGGCCGGGCGCGAGTCACTGGCATCGGCGAAATTGTTAGTCCGCTGAAAAAAGTTTCACGCGAAATCACCCTCGTCGTGCCACCATTTCGAGTTTCAACACCTGCGGTGTATCGCGCGTTCGATCAACTCACAGATTTTTGCAAGACATCGCTCAAGCATTCGAGTGTCAACCATCTAGAGCCAGCGGCGATCAACGTCGAACCACGACTCGCCGAATGGAAAGAAAAAATCGCCCAGGTGAGCGGCGTCGAACCGACACTTGCAGGCAGCGGTTCAACCTGGTGGCTGGACGGCAACTTTGCCAACCTCGCCGCGCAACTGCCCGACGCCACAGTCATCACCACCCGCACGAATTAGTACTTTCTTTTTAATTTATGATCTCAGTTCAGTTGCTGATGCGGAGTCGGCCTTGAATGATCTCTTATGCTTCAAAAATTGAAGTGAGCTTGGAATTAATAGCAAGAGAAGTGGTTTAAAGCTAAAGAGAACTCCCATTAAGCCAAAACCAAGATCTCGGAACCTGTTAAATCTGAATCTAAATTCACGCCATTTCGCTTTAGAGCTCCTACGTTTGTAGTCGTCAATGTCCCATCTCACCGTGTACAGGGCGGTAGGCAGAGTTCGGATAATCATTTCTTTTTTAATCATTCTCAGCCACAAGTCGTAGTCTTCAACCCGAATTGCCGCAGTGTCGTATCCTCCAACTGCCAATACTGAAGACTTTTTCATGATGACAGTGGCATGGGCAACTTGCGTTCCTCTCATCCATTGTCTTAACTCAGGTGCTTCAGGATATTTAGCAACCCCCCAGACCCGCATGTGCTTGTCCATTACGTTAAAATAACTTCCGAGAACATCAACAGTGCGGTCTTTCTCAAATTCACGAATTAGTGTTCCGACTCGATTGCTCGAAGAGATGTCATCTGAATCTTGCCGAATTAGATAATCCGACCTTGCGAGGCCTATCGATGTATTCAATGCGGTCGCAAGTCCAAGATTTTTAGTATGGCGAGCAAGAATTAGGTTTGGATTTGAAGCGGCATAACTTTCTAGAATTTTCGAAGTATCGTCATTCGACCCATCGTCCGTTATCACAATTTCGAAGTTTTGTTCATCCTGGGCAAAAAGTGAGTTGAGTGCACTCTCAATAGTGCGCGAAGCGTTATAAGCGCCCATGATGATTGAAGCTTTCGGCTTTTGATCTAAAGAGGGATCGGACCCGCTATTTTGGCTCATTGCACCTTTTATCTCCGCGTGTGACACTAAATCAACGCAGTATCAACTAGTTATAAAAGCCAGCGAAACGGATCGCAGAGAACAACTGCCGCGTAGCAAGTGCTGAATCAATCATCCTTGACTATATTACTTTCATTCGACGCGATCTTGAAGAGGTGCCTTGTGAACCAAGCCGGTCATAGGTTTGCAATTTCTCTTGTAAGACCAAGATTCTAATATTGTCGGTTAATTTACCTACTGAGAGCATTTACGGCCAATACAGGAAATTTGCTGATGTTCGACGGAATAACACAGGCGCTGCAACTGCTACTCGCAGGAGACTAGCTATTTGTTGCGTTGATGACGCGTAGGGACAGCGCGAAGCGAGCTATTTATTGCGTTGATGACGCGTAGGGACAGCGCGAAGCGAGCTATTTATTGCGTTGATGACGGGTGCGGCGAAGCATCTTCTTGTGCTTCTTCTTGCGCATTCGCTTGCGGCGGCGCTTAACCAATGATCCCATGTCTCGCCACACGATATCTGACACAGATGGGAAACGACACACAAAATTCGCTACCGTAGAGACGTCAGCCGATACCCATTCCGGGGTCGTTCAATGGCAGGACAACGGGTTTTGGTCCCGTATATAGGGGTTCGAGTCCTCTCCCCGGAACTTTCACAGACGCCGCATCAACACCTAAATAGATCGTGTATAAATATTGCGTGCCAGTTTACGCAATCGTCCTCGCTGCGGGCGAAGGCACCAGAATGCAATCAACCCGACCAAAACCGCTGCACATTATCTGCGGCCAAGAAATGATCATTCATGTGATCGGCGCACTGCACGAATTGCAACTTAAAAAAACCGTGATCGTCGTCGGTCACGCCGCCAAAAAAGTCACCGAAGTCGTCACCAAACAAGCACCAACATGGGCTCACGTTTCATTCGCCGAGCAAAAAGTTCAGCGTGGTACGGGCGATGCAACGATCGTCGGATTAGCCAGTGTCGACGCCGCAGTCGGCGCCACTAGCGAAGTCTCCGACACTTCAACAATCATCGTCATGCCGGGCGATACACCGCTACTTAAAGCAAGCACGATCTCGACGCTCGTCAATGAACATCAGAACTCGAACAATGCAGCAACGGTATTGACCGCATTCGTCGACGCACCATCTGGTTATGGTCGCATTGTGCGCGCGAAAGACGACCGCATTCTAAAAGTTGTCGAAGAGCGCGATGCCTCTCCAGAAATCAAATCGATCCACGAAATCAACACCAGCATTTATGCATTTCGTCGCGACCTCCTCGGTCCCGCATTGCGACGTATTTCAAACAACAACTCGCAATCCGAGTACTACTTGACTGACGCGATAGAAGTTCTGGCCAGTATGGGTCACCAAGTCGGCTCACATACCGCGCCAGCCAGCGAAGTCGTCGGGGTCAACGACCGCTGGCAATTGGCGATGGCCGAGCGCGAGTTGCGAAGTCGCACCAACACGGCTTGGCTGAAGTCTGGCGTGACGATGTTCGACCCACAACAGACATTTATCGATGTCACCGTGAAGATTGGCAAGGATGTAACTCTGTTGCCGGGCACGATCCTGCAAGGGCTCACCGAAATCGGCGATGATTGCGAAATCGGACCAAATACGCGCCTTATAAATACGGTCGTCGGCGCCGGGTCTCGCGTTGAAGCAACCACTAGCAAAGATTCAAAAATCGGCAAAAAAGCAATCGTTGGCCCGTTTGCCAACCTTCAACCTGGCAGTGTCGTATCTGACGAGGCGATCACCGGTTCGTTCTATGATGTCTCACAGTGAATAAAACCATCGACAAAGTCACCACCAAAAGAATGGCCATCTATACAGGCCGCACACACCCCGCACTCGCCCAAGAAGTTGCTCAGCACTTGAACGTTCAACTCGGCGAAGCCCACATCGTCGAATTTGCAAACGGAGAACTTCGGCCAAGATTTGGCGAAAGCATTCGCGGTGGCGATGTTTTCATAATGCAAACACATTGCAGTCATGATGGTCGCAGCATCAACGACTCGATCATGGAGCAACTGATCATGATCGACACTGCGTATCGTGCGTCGGCAAAACGAGTCACGGCAGTTTGTCCGTTTTATGGATATGCACGACAAGACCGCAAAGCCGAAGGACGCGAACCGATTACCGCCCGTCTGATTGCAGACATGTTCAAGGCAGCAGGCTCGAAGCGGATGGTGTCAATCGACCTGCATAGCGGACAGATTCAAGGCTTCTTCGAAGGCCCGGTTGATCACTTGACCGCGATTCCGGTGCTTGAGCGATACGTTCGCGACAACGCCCGAGAAGGTCTGGTCATCGTTTCGCCTGACGCAGGTCGAGTAAAGGTTGCCGAGCGATTCGCCCAACATCTCACCGATATGAGTGCAGATGTTGCGTTCATCAACAAGCGCCGCCCCAAGAACACGACGAATGTTGCCGAAGCCAAAGAAGTCATCGGTGATGTCGAAGGTCGACTGTGCATTCTTGCCGATGACATGATCGACACTGGCGGCACAATTTGCAGCGCAGCCGAGTTGCTTTATGCCCGAGGTGCCAAAGAAGTTTGGGCGATGGCGACACACGGTGTGCTGTCTGGGCCGGCGGTCGAGCGTCTCAGCAACTCACGCATCGCACGAGTCGTGCTGACCAACACGCTGCCACTCGCTCCCGAAAAGCGCATCGCTAAATTTGAGATTCTCTCGGTCGCCAAGATCTTGGCCGATGCCCTATCGGCGGTGTTCGAAGACACCAGCGTCAGCGATCTGTTCGGCGGCGAAAACCAGGCGTAATCGTCGCGGATATCGGCGATATCGCCGATATTTTTGTGGCAACCATCGGCTTTGACCCATAGAATAAAAAGCCGTCATTCAGTCGACGGTTTTTACGATTTTCGGAGTCATCATGCCTACATCACTTAAGACAAAAATTGGTCGCACAATCGGTAGCTCAGAATCGCGCCGACTCGTTTTGGCTGACCAAATACCTGCTGTTGTTTACGGTCACGGCATGACACCAGTCAAGATCACAGTTGATCGCCGCGATCTGCGCGTTGCACTGGCAGGTCCAGCAGGTGCAAACACAATTCTTGAACTTCAAGTTGGCGACGCAAAGTATCCGGCAATCATCAAAGAGTTGCAGCGCGATCCAGTGAAGCGCGTCGTTCGCCATGTTGACTTCATGCAGATCTCGCTCACCGAATTGATCACGATGGATATTCCGGTCCACCTCAAGGGCACCGCAAAGGCAGTTTTGGCCGATGGCGGTTTGGTCGACGCAACCGTCAACACGATTCAAGTGCGTGCAACCGCGGCAAATATTCCAAACGAAATCTTGATCGACGTAACCGACATGGGCATGGAAGATGTAATCCATCTTTCAGAAATTGAATTGCCAGCGGGTGTCACCGCAGTTGGCGACCCAGATTTGGTGATCGTCACCGTGCTCACGACAAAG
>JAQCDY010000002.1 GCA_027729785.1 Actinomycetota bacterium
AATGCTTTGAATAATTTTGAACGCATCCGATGAGATAGTCACCCCACTGCGACAATTTCGACATTGTCCCCCACCACGAAACAAATCGAATGCAATCAACTCGCTACCAGGTGCCCCACAACCGACACAACTTTCTACGTGTGCTCCGACACCCTCGACTACCAACAACTTGAAATAAAACGCCGCCAGCACGAGCGCCGAGTCGTTCTCTGAAAGCCACTGCAGTGCGCCGACCAACATCTTGTATAAATGCTCTGTCGGTTCACCATCCATACCCAGTTGGTCGATCGCTTCGAGCATCGCTAATCCACGGGTCAAACGATCCAAATCCGTATAAAGTCCGCGCGCACTGGTCACGAGTTCAACCTGACTGACGGTGTCAAGATCCTTGCCAGAACTCAACAACACATCGATGTGACTCAATGGTTCGAGTCGCGACCCAAATCTTGACGACATCTTGCGCACACCATTGGCCACCGCACGAACTTTGCCGTGTTCAAGCGTCATCATCACGATGATTCGATCAGATTCACGAAGGTCATAAGTGCGAAGCACGACCGCCTTGTCGCGATACAGACTCATGAATCAATACCACCGAAACGACGATCGCGTCTTTGAAAATCGCCGATCGCCATTTGAATATGTTCGACGTCGCACTTCAACCACGGCACGTTCAGAAAAACAAGTTCGCTGTATGCAAGTTCCCACATCAGCGACTCTGGCACCCGGGTTGGCGAGCCCAAAACCAAGACCAAATCAGGCTCACCAGAAGCTGGCGACAAAAGTGTCGCCGCAAGCTTTGCTTCGTCGATGTTCTGAGCAACACCAAGCTGCGCAACCGCATTGACGAATCTCTCTTGTCCGTCGGCGCATGTATCAATCACGACGATCAACCCACCATCAGCGACCACAGAAATACGATCGCCCGAACGATGCCCACCATGTGCCTCGATTATCGAATTGCAGATTTCAGTGCGCTCGAGCGGAGTTGCCACCCCGGAATAAGGATAAATCGACAACCATCGCACGCCGACCCCGCTGACCGAGCGAACAAGTGCATCGATCTGCGATTTCCATTGCGCTGGCGTTGTCTTGCGCCACTCAACAATCGTGCCCGCACACACCAAGACATGGGCCAAGTCACTGTTCACATTGCGTGCCACTTTGACCATGTTTACATTCTCTCACTTTCATCCGACCCGACTCGCCAACTAATAGTTGTTAGCGTTCCGTAGATGAATTCGAAACCCCTTCACGTGGCGTGCATTATGGACGGCAACGGCAGATGGGCTGGTAAACGAGGCCTACCCCGCACCGCTGGCCACACGGCAGGAGAAGAGTCTCTGGCAGACATTGTTCGTGCGGCATCAAAACGCGAAGTCGACTACTTGACGGTGTTCGGCTTCAGCACCGAAAATTGGGTTCGTCCGCGCGCCGAGGTGCGACACATCTTGGGGCTGCACAAAAAACTTTTCGGACGAATAAAAGAACTCAACGAAAACAATGTCCGCGTCAATTGGATTGGCCGACCGTTCGATGAGCCGGGCTCGCGCACTCCGCTTTATGTTCAACGGGCGATTCGCAAAGCTATTGATGACACCTCCAAAAACACTGGCATGGTTTTGACAGTGGCATTTGACTATGGCTCACGCAGTGAACTCACTCGTGCAGCGATAAAACTCGTGAATAGCGACCAAGAAATGACTCCGACAAATCTGCAGTCGTGGCTCTACGATGCTTCGCTACCGCCAGTTGACGTGCTCGTTCGCACATCAGGTGAATCCCGTATATCGAACTTCTTGCTGTGGCAAATCAAATCAGCAAAAATATATTTCACCGAACGACCATGGCCGGACTTTGACGATGTCGATCTGGATGCGGCAATTGCGTTGACGAAAAATTAATTTCAGTTAGTGACCATCTAATGACAACCAATATCGCTGACCAAGAAATTCTCAATGCATTGCGTCGTGTCACCACTGAACTGGCAAACGCCGAAGAACGTCAGGGCCAAGATGAAATGGCCGTGCTCGTTGGTCGGGCTTTGCGCAAGAACCGACACCTGATCGTTCAAGCCGGCACCGGCACCGGCAAAACCCTTGGTTACTTGGTGCCGGCGGTTATTTCGGGGCGACGAATCGTTGTTTCGACGGTCACGAAAGCGTTGCAAGATCAACTTTCACAAAACGATCTACCACTGTTGGCGGCGGCATTAAATCCGATCCTTGATCATCAACTGACTTGGACCGTATTGAAAGGTCGCAGCAATTATCTTTGTCGCCAACGCATCGCCGAACTCGCGGATCGGACGCAATCAAAACTCGAACTCGACGAGGTGTCAGTGCGAACAAAAGCCGACGTAAAAAAACTTATTGAATGGTCCGGCACAACCACAACCGGCGACGAGGGCGAACTTGATTGGCAACCGCAAAGAATTGCGTGGTCAATGGTCAGCGTCACAAGCGAAGAATGCCCAGGTGCGTCCCGATGTCCGCAAGGAGAAAATTGTTTTGCTGAGCGTGCGCGTGCGCAAAGTCAGACCGCCGATGTTGTGATTGTCAATGGTTGGCTATATGCCCTCGACATCGTCACGCAAGGCACGATCATCGGTGAACACGACGTCGTAGTTTTCGACGAGGCCCACGAACTCGAAGACGTCGTCACAGATTCTGCAGGTCTGGCTCTTTCTCCGAGTCGAATTACAACAATCGGCTCGGCAATGCGATCGATCATTCGCGATGATGCCATGTCGGGTGGTTTCGCCAAGAGTGCCGCGAGATTGCGCGATGCGATTGTGCCGTTCATCAGCAAACGTGTGGTCCTGCCCCTAGACAGTGAATCACGCGAAACTCTCGTCGAGGTTCGCGGTCGTGCCAATGACGCCCTTGAGTCTTTGCGCACGATTGCTACAAACGACGAATCGGCCAAGCAGAGAAAGCTCCGTGCCCAGTCGCTATGCACTCGGTTCATCGAAGACCTTGATCTCGCACTCGCCGATCGCAGCGGATTTGTCGCCTATGTCTCGGGTAACGCCGATCGTTGCTCACTCGAAATGCGACCGCTAAACATAGGACCGACCCTGCACGAGGCGGTTTGGTCACAGCGCACGGCGATTCTTACCAGCGCGACAATCCCAACGAACCTGCCCCAAAGAATCGGCCTGACTGCCGACAGTTTTGACGCATGCCATGTGGCCAGCCCATTTGATTATGAGAACAACTCGCTGTTGTACTGTGCCTCCCATCTTCCAGACCCCGCTCAAGGGATGCGCGACAACGCGGTGCATAAAGAAATTTATGAGTTGATCAACGCTGCGGGCGGCAGAACCTTGGCATTGTTCACCAGTTACGCAAGACTTAACGCCGCCTACGACGCATTGGCGGATAAATTCGAGTTTGAAATTCTCAAGCAAGACGATCTGCCAAAAATGGAGTTGTTGCGAAAGTTTGCCGCCAGTGAATCAACCTGCCTGTTCGCCACGCAAAGTTTCTTTCAAGGTGTAGATGTACCCGGTCAAACACTGAGTTGCGTGATAATCGACCGACTTCCGTTTCCCGTGCCGACAGATCCATTGATGAGCGCACGGCGTGATGCCTTCGGCAAGTCGGCGTTCACGGCAATCGACATACCGATTGCCGCTACAAAACTTGCTCAAGCGGCAGGACGTTTGATTCGCACTCAAACAGACATGGGCGTAGTTGCCGTGCTAGACCCGCGACTCGTAACCAAAAGTTATGGTAAAGCAATTATCGAGATGTTGCCGCCCATGGAGTTCACCGACAAAGTTAAACGTGCCACAGAATTTTTAACTTACGCGGTGAGCAAGCGATAACCCATGCCACGCACCGTGGCGATAATTTTTGGGTCTTCTGCAGAGTCTTCAATCTTCACCCTCAGACGTCGAATGTGGGCGTCGACTAATCGGCTATCGCCAAGGTATTCATAGCCCCAGACCAACTCAAGCAACTGGTCTCGCGACAAAACTTTGTTTGCATTTTCCATGAAAATGTGCAAAAGCCGATATTCGGTTTTGGTCAGCGGAAGTTCGACGCCAGCCTTCAAGACAATCCCCTGATCACTGCGCATCTCGACGTCGCCAACGACGAATCGATCCATCTGCGCTGCCGATGCCGACAACAACGTGGTGCGTCGCAATGCCGCACGAATCCGCGCCGCCAGTTCTTTTGGAACAACTGGCTTTGTCACGTAGTCGTCGGCTCCAGCCTCCAACCCCGCAACAAGATCATGCGTATCTGTTTGCGCGGTGACCATGATGATCGGCACGAGACTCTTGCGGCGAAGTTCGCGGCAGACGTCAAAACCCGACATGTCGGGCAAACGCAGATCGAGCAAAACTAGGTCGACAGTTTCGGTACTGAAAGTTGCCAGACCCGAGATGCCATCTGACGCCTCGATTACTTTGTAGCCCTCATCTTCTAAGGCCAGACGCAACGCCGCGCGTATGTCTTGGTCGTCTTCAATGAAAAGAAGCTTTTGCACGGTGTTCTATTCTGCCCCGAAGTTGAGATTTGTTACAGGAATAGCACAGTTTTATTGGGGTTCTGTCAAATTCACCAAGCAGTATGGGGCTGTCACACCGGCGGGTCGTCTTGCTCCCCCTTGATGCCCGCCGGTGGGGGTTGGCAAAAATCCCGCAATGCTTGAAGTGTGCAGGTCAAAACCGCGTCGGATCCAAACGGAATCTTTCAACCGTTGCTTACAAAGACTAAAAATTTGCGCGGTCTGCGCGGTCGCATCATCCTGTATTTCAGTCTCAGTGCTTTTGCTGCAGCAGTTTCGTTGAGCATTGTCACCTACGCATCAACGCGCGCGTACTTATTGGATCAAAGATCCGAATTTGCGACTAGTCAGGCGATCAACAACGCGCAGTTGTTGCGCACGCTAGTCGGCGTCAATCCACAAGAAGCGGGTGACATCGTCACCAACATCCGCACAGAAAATGGTGGCTATGCGGTTCTGCACCTAGTTGATGATGACGCATTTTTCGCCCAAGAACCGTTGCGGTTCACCCAGTCGAACTTGCCAACCGAACTACTCACGCAAACGCTCGAAAGAAAAAGCGGTCGTCAACGATTTGAATTCGACGGCCAACCATACGAAGCACTCGGTATCTCGATCTCTTCGATTTCTGGACATTACTTCGAGGCATTTCCGCTCACTGATGTCGAACGAACACTCAACACGATCCGTACAACCCTAATTTTCGGAATTCTTCTGATCACCCTCGCCGGCGGCATTTTGGGATTCTCAAGCAGCAACACCGTGCTACGACCATTGCGACGAGTTGCATCCGTAGCAACAGACATTGCGTCTGGTGGGTTAGATGTTCGCCTTGAGGATGAGCGCGACCCAGAACTCGCGCGACTCGCGAGTTCTTTCAACAACATGGTTGATGCTGTTCAAACACGCATTCAGCGTGAAACTCGTTTTGCTAGCGATGTAAGTCACGAACTGCGCTCGCCAATCACTGCCCTGGTTGCGGCCGTCGAAGTAATGCAAGCCCGAAGGGACGATCTAAGCGATCGGAACCGGCAGGCTTTCGACATCATCGCCAGCCAAGTGCGTCGCTTCGACCGCACGGTTCTAGATTTGCTCGAGCTTTCTCGCCTTGACGCTGGTGCAGGAAAATCTCAGGAGGAAACCGTAAATCTTGCCGATCTGGTCAAGCGAGTTGCGCAACGTCACGGGTTTGACGAAGTTGCGTTCACAACGACTCTCAATCTCGACGACCAAACAGTGCTTGACAAGCGGCGAATTGAACGCATCGTTTTGAACTTGCTAGAAAATGCTCGCGATCACGCGGGCGGAGCGACTGCAATTTCAGTGACGGGCGACGAGAAAACTATGCGAATCATTGTCGAAGATAGTGGTGCTGGCGTTGCCCAAAGCGAACGCGAAAGAATATTTGATCGGTTTGCGCGCGGCACTGCATCACGCAACAGCACAGGCAGCGGTCTTGGCCTGGCAATCGTCCAAGAGCACGCCAAAGCGCTTGGCGGCAAAGCATGGGTAGAGACGAACAGTAACGGCGGTGCCAGATTCATCGTTTCGATCATCCGCCAAGACCCCAATCAGACAGCACGGTTATTTCAATGACCAAGTTGGTGGCTCTCGTCGCGGTTTTTGCCATCAGCGCTTGTGGCGTGCCGAGCGCAAGCGACGTCGTCCAACTTTCTGAGTCAGAACTGCCACCTGAACTGAACGAGCAAACGACGACGACTTCAACGACGACGACTACCGTCGTCGTCACAAAACCAGTCGAAGAGACGACTACTTCATTAGCCGAAGTTCTCTCTGAACCTGTCGAACTTTATTACGTCAGTGCAAATCGTGTGGTCGCCACCACTCTGACGATCGTCAGCCCAGCCACGACCTCACAGGTTCTGGCTGCATTAATCGCTGGTCCACCATCTGGCGATAACGGACTCGGACTGCGCAGCGCGCTACCCGCAAATCTCAGCGCTGAAATCAAAATTTCAAAAGGAATTGCCCAAATCGACACGACGGCACAATTCTTGAGCTCGCTCTCCCCAATTGATCAACGCCTAGCGATTGCCCAACTTGTGATGACATTTACCCGCCGACCCGGGATCGGTCAAGTAATTTTCACGGTTGACGGAGAAAATGTTTCGGTTCCGCGCGGTCGTGGCGATCTTGCCGCACCTGGATCTGCCGTAAGCTTCGACGATTACTCCTCACTCTTGGTCGCCCCGACGGGCTGATCAGTTAATAGCCGAGACGTTCAACACGATCTATTCGGTGCTGCCAGTCTTTATCCACGACGACAAACAGTTCAAGAAACGCGCCCTCGGGCATTTGCTTGCGTACTTCGATGCCCACTGCTTTGAGAACGCTGCCAGACTTTCCGATGACCATACCTTTTTGGCTCTTTCGCTCGACGATGATTTCACATCGCACACGCGGCCACTCCCACTCGGTAACTCGCGTGGCAATTGAATATGGCAACTCGTCTCGCGTGACCGCAAGCAATTGCTCTCGCACAAGTTCTGCCACCCATTGGGCTTGCGGCATTTCTGAGACCATTTCAGGCGGGAACATCGCCTGACCCTCTGGCGCGCGCTTGATCAACTCGGCGATCAATTGCTCGACACCATCTCCGGTCTTGGCCGAAAGCGGAAAATAATCGGCTGCACCCAGCGAAGAGACGCTGGCCAGTTGGGCGAGAACTTTCGCCGAACCCGCGGAGTCAGTTTTGTTCAGCACGACTATCGCTTTTGAAACATCTAGTTGTTCGCTGACCCATTTGTCGCCAGAGCCGAAGGGCTGTGTCGCATCGATCAGCAGACAAACGATGTCCACATCGCGCATCGATTCAAGCGCGGTTGCGTTGACGCGTTCGCCCAGCGCGGTTGTCGCCTTATGCAGACCAGGCGTATCCACAAAAACAAGTTGAGTATCGCCACGATTCAAAATACCTCGCACACGGGTGCGAGTCGTCTGGGGCTTATCCGAAACAATGCTGACTTTCTTGCCGATTATCGCATTGAGCAATGTCGACTTGCCTACATTTGGTCTGCCAACCAATGAAACGAATGCAGTGCGCACATCCAAAGGCTACCGAGATGCAACTAGGCAATCTGGCAGAATTGAATAATGCTGAGCATCAACTGGCGAAAATGGTTCGACCGAATGCAACCACAAACTTTGCAGGTTGCGGCGATGTTGCTCTATCTGAACGGGTTTTTCGCGCTGATCAGCGTGATCGACAAAACAGATTATTTGGGTCATCTGCGTGGTCGATTTGCATTTGGTCTGGTAATTGGTTTGGTGGTTGTGGCACTGCATGCACTTTCAGGTATTTTCATGGCCAATGATCTGAAACTTGGCTACAAGTTTGCCGTCGTCGCCGCTTTCTCGCCCTTCGTGTTGCGGTTCTGGGCATTCAGTGATTTAGAGCGAATCAGCAGCTTCAAGTTCTCTTTTTATGACAAATTAACTGGTGGCAGCACCCTGAGTTTGATTTTTGAGGTTGCTTTGTGCGCACTGATATTGCATCCGCAAAGCAGAAACCACCAAAAGATTTGGTACCACTGACACTTCGTTTTTAAGCCTGCCTATCTGCCACACTTGAGATATGCCAAGACTGATAATTAAAGGTGTCGACGAACTCAAAGCCCAAGTAGGTAACCACCTCGGATTTTCTGATTACCTCACAATCACCCAAGAGCAGGTCATTCGCTTCGCCGATGCAACTGGTGATCATCAGTGGATTCACATCGATGTCGAGCGCGCCAAGGCGGGCCCATTCGGTGGTCCGATTGCACACGGATATCTCACGCTTTCACTTGGACCCGTTTTTCTACCTCAAATATTCGCCGTAGAAGGCGTAGCAATGGGCGTCAACTACGGCGCGAACAAAGTTCGTTTTCCATCACCAGTGCCGGTGGGCTCGAAGCTTCGCGCAGGCGTAAAACTTTTGAGTGTCGAGGATGTAACTGGCGGCGTACAAGTAACCCTTGAGACAACTTTTGAAGTGGAAGGCGCAAAAAAGCCTTCGTGTGTCGCTGAAGTCGTCTTTCGCTACTACTTGTAAATAGTTATCTGAAGTTATTCATTACTTCGGCGAACAATTCGACCGTTTCAGTACTTGGATAATCGGCGCACCAGGGTATGAATCCGCTGCAACCCAAATCGATATATTTCTGAACTTTTTCAGTGACTTGTTCGACGGTGCCGACAAGATTGGTCTTTTGCCAATCATCAAAGGGGTCGGCTCGCAGACTGAGTGAACCAGCAGCCTTGATTTCTTTCTCGGTGCGACGAACGAATACATCGGGTGACCAGGTTTTGCGAATCTCAGATTCGTCTCGACCCACGGCTGCGCAGTGACCTTTCAAAATTTCGCGTTTTCGGGCGAAGTCTTCGGGGCTGCCACCAAAGTTCGAGTAGTCGGCGTATCGCGCCACGACTCGCAGCGTGAGTTGTTCTCCTCCGCCACCGATCCAGATCGGTGGATGGGGCTTTTGCAGTGGCTTGGGGTCGCAGTTGCCCCGAACCAAGTTGTAATACTTGCCCGAATAATTCGTCTCTTCTTGGGTCCACATTGATCGCACGATTTCAACGCATTCACGCAACATCGCAATACGCACTTTCGGCTCAGGAAAATCGAACCCATAGCCACGACATTCGTTCTCGTACCAACCAGCACCGATACCCCAGTCAAGTCGACCACCTGAAATCACATCGAGCGTCGAAGTAATTTTCGCCAACAAACTCGGTTCGCGATACAAATTGCAACCAACCATCTGACCGAGTCTGATTTTGGATGTTCGCTGACTCATCGCCGCCATCACCGTCCAGCATTCAAACACCGCCTCATGAGCCGGGCGTGGCACGTTATGAAAGTGGTCGTAGACCCAGATCGAGTCGTAACCAAGTTTTTCTGCCAACTGGGCGATCTCAACTGCTTTGTTCCATTTAGCAACTGGGTCAGAGATAGAAACGAGTTCCATTTTCCAACCCTGCGGAATAAAAACTCCGAATGTCGTGTGCTGTTTGGCCGTCACAACGGCAGGTCTCCGGTCGCAGCCTTTGTTGAGCCATGATCTTTGTAAGCGGCAATTGTGCGCTGGGCAATGCGCATTTGATGAATCTCATCTGCGCCATCGGCGAAGCGACTCCAACGGGCTTGTTGCAACATGTGCGCCAGTGGTGTGTCGGTTGAATAGCCGAGCGCACCATGCACCTGAATTGCACGATCGATAATTCTCCACAAACTATTGGCGACGAAATGTTTCGCCATCGAAACTTCAGATGTGAAACTCTGGCCGTTTTCAATTTTGTATGCCGCATGCAAGACCATCAACTTGCATTGGTAAAGCTCCATTGATGAGTCGGCGATCAACCATTGAATACCCTGTTTCTCGGCAAGCACCGAGCCGTGCGAATAACGCTTCAGCGCACGGTCGACCATCATGTCAAGCGCAATCTCTGCTTGACCAATCCATCGCATGCAATGTGCGAGTCGCGCTGGTCCGAGGCGATATTGACCCAGCAAGTGACCTTGTCCTCGCCCACCCAACATATTTTTCGCTGACACTCGAAGGTCTTGGATCAAAATCTCGCAGTGATTATGGCCACCCGACATAGTTTCGACATCTCGTACGATGTTGAAACCTTCGCTGGGTATGTCAACGATGAAGCACGAGTTCGCGGCCTGGGGCAGATCAGGATTGTCTTCAGTGCGCGCGACCAACAGCGCAAACTGCGCACCCCGCGCCCCCGATATGAACCACTTGTGTCCGTTGATCACCCATTCATCGCCGTCTTGATACGCCTGAGTTTTTATCAGGGTCGGATCACTGCCCGCGACTTCTGGCTCGGTCATCGCGAAGCAACTTCGCGCCGTGCCACTGCATAGCGGGCGCAAATACTTTTCTTTTTGCTCATCTGTCGCCCAATGCAGCAACGTATGTTGGTTGCCTTCATCGGGTGCCTGAGCATTCAGCACAAACGGGCCGATGCTCACCTTGGCGGCCTCGGCAGAAACTGCCGCCATTGCCGTTGGACCTAAACCCATGCCACCCCATTCGGCGGGCATATGCGGCAGCCAAAGATTCCACTTCTCTCGTGCGGACCCACGCAATTTGACGATCGTGCGCACAACTTCACCGCGATCTTTCTGATCGATTGCGTCCCATTGCGGACGAACCTCGGTGTCCATAAATTCGCGCACCTTGAGGCGAACTTTTTCTACTTCTGGCGTAAAACTAAAATCGATCAAGACAAAGGTTCTCCTCCTATTAGTTTGTCAGACTTGTGTCACAAAACCACTACCAGTCTCGGCAACTAAGAAACCCTCTAGCCTGAACCACGTGCAGCCAAAAGACCGCAAACGTCGCAAATGGGATCGACAAGATTTGCCGAAAGGCGCTGAAAAAGTTGAGGCGGTGCGCGAAATGTTCGACGCAATCGCCCCAAGATACGACTTCGTAAATCGTCTGATGACGTTTCGACTCGATGTGCGATGGCGCAAACGCACTATCCGCGCACTCGACTTGCCAAAAGGCTCAAGGGTGCTGGATCTAGCGAGTGGCACCGGCGACTTGTGCATCGAACTTGAAAAAAGCGAATATCTGCCGATTTCCATGGACTTATCATTTGGGATGTTAAGCGCAGATCGAAGCGGGGCCCCGAGAACTCAGGTCGATATTTTGAAACTGCCGATACCCAACGCGAGTGTTGACGGCATCACCTGCGGTTTCGCATTGCGCAACCTCGAAAATCTGCAACTATTCTTCATCGAACTTGCGCGAGTCACACGTCGTGGCGGACGAATTGCCTTGCTCGATGTAAGCGTGCCAACGAATCGGTTGGTTCGTTTCGGCAACGGCATCTACTTTGGCAAAATAGTGCCGATTATCGGTGGGTTGCTTTCTGACCGAGCCGCGTATAAATATTTGCCAAGAAGCGTCGCCTATTTGCCACCACCCACAGAGTTGATTTCGATGCTCAAGCAGACTGGGTTCGGCGATGCGACCCACCAGCAACTTTCGGGCGGACTCACACAGCTAATAGTTGCGACACGAAACTAGATGCGATCAACAACCAAGTTGCTTTCGACGGTCACCGACCAGCCAGTTGACCTCAATGATTTTGCTGGCGATGCTGGTTACTTGTTCGTGCGCGACGGCATCGGTGTCGCCGGTCGGGGCGTAGCGGCGCGCGTTGGTCGCAAAGAAGTCGAGTCGGTATTGCAACAAATAGACGACTCAAACTCGAGTGGCGTCGACGGTGCCGGGCCAATCGCCATCGGGTGCATCCCGTTTATCAGTTCTGACGCGCATGAATTTGTGATACCCAAAACTGTCGTCGGCAAAACAGAATCGGGTCAACAATGGGTAACGCAAATTGACGATTCACCCTTTGATTTTGTGCCGCCTGCGAAGACAAAGCCGGTGGCCGCATCGTTTTCGGTGAATCACGGTGTCACTATTGAGCATTATCTTGAGGCAGTTCGACTTACCGCCGCAGCCGTGGGTGAAAATCGACTGGCTAAAGCTGTCATCGCCCGGGACATTTTTGTGACCACCGACAAAAGTTTCGATATCGCCGCGATTATGCAACGGCTGAGGGCATCATTCGGATCAAGCTACAGATACTTGGTAGATGGTTTTATCGGCGCATCACCTGAACTCTTGATCGCCGTGAGCGGCAATCAAGTTTCAAGTCATCCGCTAGCAGGCACCGCCCCGCGCACCGGCAATGCGATTACAGATCAAAAAATCGCAGAAACCCTGATCGCCAGTACAAAAAACCAGTTAGAGCATCGCATCGTGATTGATATGGTCCATGAAACTTTGTTGCCTTGGTGCTCATATCTAGATTGGCAAGCCGAGCCTTCCATCGTTGCAGTCGCCAATGTGCAACATCTGGGAACTGAGATCTCTGGGCAACTCAGTGAACCACGACCGAGCGTGCTCGAACTTGCTTATGCGCTCTCACCCACCCCGGCACTTGGCGGCGCACCCCGTGATGCGGCACTTGCACAGATCGCACTAGTAGAAGGTATGTCTCGGGGCCGCTATGGCGGCGCAGTTGGCTATTTCAATAAGTATGGAGACGGCAGGTTTGCAGTATCGATTCGATGCGCCGAATTCGACCAAGCCCGAACAACTGCACGTTTATTTGCTGGCGGAGGCATCGTTGCTGACAGCGAACCAGAGAGCGAACTCGCCGAGACTCAGGCGAAGTTTCAGGCGATGTTGGCCGCCTTGATTCGGCCGTGAGGATTCTGCAAAATTAAATTCTCGACAACGCTGCCGAGACCATCTGATTTATCCGATCATGTACCTTTACATTCTCGGTGCGATCGGTTGAAACACGAATCAAAAACGGGCCATGCTGATTGACTGCCTCGGCAAACGCATCAAGATTTGAGATCGTCTCGGCAGATATCTGATGGGCTTTAGCCAGCATAGTTATATCAACTTTGTGGGGAGTCCCGAAAATCTTTTCGAACTTGTCTTGATCTAGCGTCGATGCTTGTGGCAGAAACGAAAATATTCCGCCACCACCATTGTCAATGACGACAATTCTCAAGTCGACTTTGCGGCCCACCAAATTGATCAGCCCGTTGGTGTCGTGCAACAAGGCGATATCACCGATCAGCAAACTCGTCGGTTCTTTTGTCGCCAGAGCCACTCCAACTGCAGTACTCACTACGCCGTCAATACCGTTGACCCCGCGGTTGGCGTGAACCGTGAGACCCGTGCGCGGCGCGCCGAACCATTCAACATCGCGAATCGGCATCGAACTAGACACGACCAAGTGCGACGACTCGGGCAACATCGAGCAAAGTGCACGAGCAATCGCCGGCTCGGTCAACGTCGGCTCGTTCGTCAGCGCTTCATTAATCGCCAGTTGCGCTGCTTCTTCGGCATGTGACCATTCGGTGATCCACTTGCGATCAGAATTAACGCCACAACTGGCAACGACATCGGCACAAAGTCCGTCGATTTCGCCGAAAAGGTGCATTTCTGTTCGCCGTTCAGGGTCGACGAGCTTTTGTGTGGTTGTCAAGACCACTTGCGTTGCGACCGATGATGCCAACCAACTATTCGTGACCTTAGATGCGGGTGGGGTTCCGAGGCGCAGAATAACTTCAGGTTGATGGTTTTGTGCGAACAGCGAATTACGCAAAATTGAATCAAAGGCAGCGATCACCAACTTGTTTTTTACCCGAGCCACGCTGCGCGGATCAGCAAATATTGGCCAACCAAGTTGCTCGGCTAGTTGCAGCACCGAACTGAGTCGGTATGTTTCTGGTCCGGCAACGATCAGACCGCGTTTGTTGCCAAGAAGGTCGAGAAGTTTTCGTCGCTGTCGCGAAGAGACTCCGGCAAAAGTTTTCATGATCGTTTCGGGACGATGCTCGTTGCGTTGTGGTAATTCTGTCGCTACTCCAACCAGGGGCTCACGAAACTGAAGATTCAAGTGCACGGGACCCGAACTTTGTGAGTCACCAGCACCCAACGCTGCAGAGAACATTTCATGCGCGAGGGTCCGCCATAAATCGCGCTGCGAATCATCGGCCACATCGGCATTGAAAAATTTGCGAACTTCGTCGCCGTAGATACCCCGCTGATTAATGGTTTGAGGTGCGCCTACACCCTGCAATTCTGGGGGTCTGTCGGCGGTACAGACCAGCATCGGTACCTCGGCGTGACTTGCCTCAACGACAGCCGAATGAAACTCAACTGCGGCAGTGCCTGAGGTGCACAAAAGAATCGCCGGCACACCCGATGCCTTGGCGATGCCGAGCGCGGCAAAACTGGCACTACGTTCATCATGGAAGATGTGCATTTCGATTTCAGATCGATTGGAAATTTCAAGGACCATCGGCGTCGACCTTGAGCCAGGCGAAACCACTGCGTGACGCACCCCACAGAGCACCCACTCATCCACCAAAGTGGCGCAAAAAGTCGCCGTGGTCGCCGCTGAAGAAGCCATGCCTCTATCGTGGCAGCAATGAGAGTAAAAAGTTTGTCGACTGTGGCAAACCTCACAAAGCCACGCCCGCTGAGCACCAACTGATGCTCGCAAATGCGCGTTTTGGCAACGGACAAAGAATCGTATTGCTCCATGGATTTACTCAGACACACGAAACTTGGACCCAAATTGTCGCGAGCCTCGATGAACAATTTGAAGTTGTCGCAATTGACGCACCGAACCATGGCAACTCGAGCGATATCTCACTGAATTTAGAGTCAGGTGCAAAGGCGATCCTCGATGTCGGTGGTGATGCAACTTATGTCGGTTACTCAATGGGTGGCAGGTTCTGTTTGACAGCAGCCCTTGCCGAGCCAGGCAAGGTTCAGCGACTGGTTCTCGTCAGTGCGAATGCGGGCATCGAAGATAAAGAGATTCGCATGGCGCGAATTCGTAGCGACGAAGAACTCGCCAGACGAATAGAGCAAATTGGTGTACCGAAGTTCATCGACGAGTGGCTCCAGCAGCCCTTGTTTAGTGGATTGACCGCAGCGACGAACCAAAGATCAATTCGTCTGAAGAACACGCCCATCGGTTTGAGTTCAAGTTTGCGTCTGTGTGGTGCAGGTCGTCAACAGCCGACTTGGTCAAGGCTGCAAAATCTTCAAATGCCCGTGCTAGTTGTGGCTGGCGCAAATGACACGAAGTATGTCGAGGTCGCCAATCGCATCGCCGCCACGATCGGCGAAAACGCGACACTTAAAATTATTCAACACTCAGGACACACGCCACACATCGAGCAACCCGAACATTTCGCCAATATCTTACAAAAATTCGTGTCATCTACCGGCAATCACTAGGCCGAAACTTAACATCACGGCGACGGCAATTTGTGTTCGACCCGTCATGCCCAAAACGACAATTAAATCTGCGCCAATTGCCCCGCTTCGAACTTTACGAATTGGCAAGATTGCCGTGGCAAGTCCCACCAACCCGAGCAGGACAGAAACATGACTGATCGACAACACGATTATCGCAATCGCAGCGACGACAAATAGCGAAACATAAAAATTTCGTGCATGTTTGTCGCCAAGTCGCACCGCCAAGGTGCGTTTGCTTGAAACTGTGTCACCAGCTATGTCGCGCAAGTTATTGATGGCCAAAAGCGCGCACGCCAGACTGCCAACGACCAAAGAAGACAAAAAGCTTACGAGAGTAATCTTTTGAATCACGACAAAAGTTGTGCCGACGGTGGCGACTACGCCGAAGAATACGAATACGAACAGTTCACCGAGGCCGATATAGCCATACGGGTTTTTACCACCTGTATAAAACCAACCCGCCGCCAGGCACATCCCACCAATTACCAACAACCACAATGTCGTCGTCACCGCAAGAATCAGCCCGAAGATCGCCGCCATACCGAATGCGATAAATGCCGCTCGTTTGACTGATGCTGCAGATTTCGAGCCCGAGCCCACCAACCGCAACGGTCCAACACGCTTTTGATCTGTGCCGCGTACGCCGTCTGAATAATCATTGGCGTAGTTGACCGCGACTTGAAGCGCCAAACTAACCACGAGGGCCAACAAACTGTTGATCCATTCGCGATCAATAGATTCTTCAAGCGAAACACATGCGGCACCGACAAGCACCGGTGCGATTGCCGCGGGCAGTGTCTTTGGTCGAGCACCCTTGATCCACAAAGTAAGTGACTCTTGCACGGCTCCAACTTAACAACAAAACATCTACGCTGAAAAGATGAATTCGCTCGTTGCACTTGACATGCCTGCGAGCCAAGATTTTGTTAGTGCCCTTAAATCGATTTGGGATTCTGGCGATGCAGCACTGCCAATTGACCAACGCTTGCCCCAGCATGCGCGGCGAAAATTAATCGAACAATTCAGCGCGTCAGCGATAATTGAAGAAGACAACTTAAGAACAAATCTTTCTGGCGGTGTACCAGTCGAACAAGGTGACGCACTAGTCATTGCAACTTCTGGTTCGACTGGTGAGCCCAAAGGAGTCGTGCATACTCATGGCTCAATTGAGGCCGCCATTTTGACAACTGGTGGACGACTGAAATGCTCAAGCCACGATCATTGGCTGTCATGTCTCTCACTCGCCCATGTGGGTGGACTCTCGGTCGTACTTCGAGCACTTCATTTTGGATCGAGCCTGACCATCAGCAATCGAGCAGATCAAAAAACTTTCTTAGCCGCTCTCGACAACGGCGCGACAATGACATCGCTGGTGCCAACTGTCTTGCAATCCGTCGACATATCTAAATTTAGAACTGTGTTGATCGGCGGGACGCAAGCACCCGACGAATTGCCGAGTAACGCCGTTTCGACCTACGGATTGACCGAAACTATGGGCGGTGTCGTCTACGACGGCGTACCGCTTGAAGGTGTTGAGGTTCGAATCGCCGAAGACTCAGAAATTCTGATCAGAAGTCGAACTTTATTGCGTTGCTATCGAGATGGCACCAACCCAACGACAAAAGACGGATGGTTGCCGACGGGAGATCTTGGCGAGATGACCGATGGACGGTTGTCGGTGCACGGGCGCCGCGATGAATTGATCAACACAGGCGGCTACAAAGTTTGGCCCAAAACTGTAGAAACTTCGATCACCACTATTGACGGTGTCGCTGATTGCGTCGTGCGGGGTTTAACCGACAAAAAATGGGGTTCTGTGGTCAGCGCATGGATCGTGCTGGCAGACCCAGAAGTTCGTCTTAATCTTGATGATGTGCGCAGACATGTAAAACAATCTCTGCCCGACTACTGCGCACCAAACAAAATATTTATCGTCGACCAAATTCCCCGCTCGACACTCGGCAAGGTGCAAGTCTCAGAGTTGCTGAAGTTGAAAAATATCTGATCAAATGAGCGAAAAAATTCTTACTGATTGCCCAGATCTTATTGGCGGCTTTTATTGCCGTCCATGATTTCTAACCTGGGTGACACAATGATTTTTGCCTGCGGCAAAAATCTACATCGCACCCGAGCGGACTCCGGCGCCGCCGTCAATCACATAAGTCTCACCGGTTATCCACGACGCCAAATCAGAACACAAAAAAAGCGCCAAGTTGGCGATGTCTTCGGGTTCACCGAGACGCTTTGTCGGCAACGCGGCCGCCAGTTTGTCCCCAAAATTTTCGATCAACACCGAGGCAAACAGTGTCTTGACTAGTCCGGGTGCGATGCCAACCACTCTTGTTTTGCCCAGTTCGCAGGCCAGTTGACTCGTCAAATGAATGACCGCGGCCTTGGTCAAGTTGTAGACACCGAGCCCATGCTCGGCTCTAAGACCGCCAACTGATGCAATGTTCAGAATCACGCCCGGATTGTTTTGCATCGAAGCGTTCCATGCTGCCTGACTCCAAAATAATGGACCCTTCAAGTTGACCTGAAACGTTTTGTCGAAGCGTGCCGAATCGACACCAAGAGTGTCGCCATAGTACGGATTGGTTGCCGCATTGTTGACCAAGATGTCAATTTTGCCAAACCGTTTCATCGTCGCATCAACGCATGCCTGCGCTTGTTCAATGTCGCCAGCGTTGGCCGCAAAAACATCGGTCTCACCATCCATTTCGTTGGCGGCTGCATGCAGGGCGTCAATTTTGCGAGATGTGAGCATTACTTGAGCACCAGCATCGACAAAAGAGTTTGCAATTGCTTTGCCAATACCGCGTGACGCGCCAGTGACGAGAGCCGTCTTACCGCGCAGCGAGATTTCCATGCTCCGAGACTAACTTGAAACTATTTGACCGACGAAATGCGCACAATTTGAATTCTTCGACCGTCTAGATCTTCAACACGAAACTTCCAGCGATCTTGGATAACAGTCTCGCCAACTTCGGGCACATGACCTAGCTCACCAAAAACCAAACCGCCAACAGTGTCATAATCTTCGGTGCTGATTTCTGATTCAAGGATTTCGTTCAATTTGTCGATCGTTGTGACGCCCGCAACCAGAAGATCACCGTTGGGTTCTCGCTGAACCGAAGTGTCATCTTCGTCGTGCTCATCGCCGATCTCGCCGACGAGCTCTTCAAGGCAATCTTCAAGCGTCACGAGACCCGCCAGCAAACCGTATTCATCGGCGACCATCGCCAAATGAAACTTGCCCTGTTGCATTTGACGCATCAACTCAGAGACAGGTTTCGTTTCTGGCACCACTTCAACCGTATGCAACGAACTCTTGATCGAATCGTTGCCTCGTCCCGCTCGTTCGGCAGCTATCAGATCTTTGGCGAAGACGACACCAACGAGGTCGTCTTGATCATCGTCATCGGCGCGCAACACCGGCAAACGACTGAGTTGGTGCTCGACGACGATATCGATCGCTTGGCTGATGGTTAGGTCGTCATTAATTGTGACCACATCGGGACGTGGCACCATAATTTTGCGCACCACGGTGTCACCAAACTCAATCACAGATTCAATCAACTCACGTTCTTCGTGCTCGATCACTGAATCATGAGCCGCCGCCTCGACGATGCCAAGAAACTCTTGTTCGCTGATGAATGGTCCGGCCACAAAGCCCTTGCCACGAACTATGACATTAGTGAGTTTGATCAGTCCTTGCGAAATCATCCGCAATGGATAAAAACTCGTCAATGCCAGCACTGGTATCGCAGTGAGCGTTGCACCACGCACAGGATGGATCAGCCCGTATGTTTTCGGTACTGCTTCGGCCAACACAAAGAAAACAATGACATTGAGCGTGACGCCGATTGCCACTCCCGGTGCTGCGAACAGTCTGCCTGCCACGATGCCGGTCAATGTGGCTTGCACCGTCTGAAAAATATTCACGGTCAACAACAACGGATTGACCCATTTGGTTGGGTCTGCGGCAAGTCTCAATATGATTTTGGCGCGTTTACTATTTTGATCTAAAAGCGCCTGCGCTTTTTGTTTTGTGATCCTTGAGAGACTCATCTCAGCCAACGACAAAAAGGTCAAGGCGATGAGCAAAACAGCAATCGCAAACAGCATCCAATAATCTGCTGCCGTAGGTGCGCTGGCGAGAATCATTCGTAGACCTTGTTGAAATTCGCCGGCATCGGCGCACGCCAATGATGCATCTCAAGCAACTCTCGCTCGCGAGATTGCATTTTTTCAGCATCAGCGTCTTGCGTATGGTCGTAGCCCAAGACGTGCAGCACACCGTGAGTCACGAGCAATGCGAATTCGTCGTCAATGTTGCCAGCATGATTCGGGGCTTGGCGCTTGGCGACAGCGGGACAAATTACGACGTCACCAAGCAGAATCGGCAGATCGTTGATGTCAATCGCAGATTTATGCGGACCACTCGTCAATGCACTCGGGCCTGGCGTGCGCGTGGTTTCAACAGCATCTAACGGAAACGAAAGAACGTCTGTTGGCCCGGATTTACCCATATATTTTTCGTTCAGTCCCGCGATTGCCGACTCTGGCACAAACATCAAGGTCAACTCAGCCGCACCACGAACGCCCTCGGCGATCAAGACGTCTTTAGCGAGCGAGTGCCAGCGTGCAACATCTACAGAGACATCCGTTTGTTCATCGGCACAAAAGACTTCAATTTCACCATCTCCACCAACTTTTCGCGGACCAGTGCGTTTGATGTGCGGCTCAAGCACGGTTATTCACCGTACTCGGTCCTCTTTGCTCATAAGCCGAAACGATGTCGCTAACAATTTTATGGCGCACGATATCGCTGGTGCCAAGATGCACGAATGACAAACCTTCGATGCCCGTTAGAATTTTTTCTAAGCCGACCAAACCACTGCGATTATCCGGTACATCGACTTGCGTCATGTCACCGGTGACGACGACTTTAGAGCCGAAGCCGATGCGAGTTAGAAACATTTTGATTTGTTCAGGTGTCGCATTTTGCGCTTCGTCCAAAATAATGAAACTGTTGTTCAGCGTTCGTCCGCGCATATAGGCAAGTGGTGCAACTTCAACTATTTGTTTCTCAATCAGTTTTTGGGCGCCCTCGGCACCGACCATGTCGTGTAGTGCGTCATAGAGTGGCCGAAGATAGGGATCTAACTTGGCCATCAAATCGCCCGGTAAAAACCCAAGCCGCTCGCCTGCCTCGACTGCTGGTCGGGTCAGAATAATCCTTTGAACAGTTTTTGTCTGCAATGCATGCACCGCCATGGCAATCGCTAACCAACTCTTGCCTGAGCCCGCAGGACCAAAACCAAAAGTGATCACGCTGTCGCGAATTGCGTCGACGTATTGCTTTTGCCCCGAAGTTTTGGGGCGCACTGGTTTGCCGTGAATCGCGCGGTGGATATCGTGCGTCAACACCGACGTTGGTCGCTGCTGCAGTCGAAGCATCTCGATGCTTCGGGCCACCACGGTCAAATCAAGATTTTCGCCAGCCTGCAATAGCGATGTGAGCTCTTCAAACAGACGACCTACCGTGTCTGTCTCGTCTCTGGAGATAGAAATTTCATTGCCGCGCACCGAAATCTTGGTATTCGGAAACCTAGTTTCAATCAGTCGCAGGTGCGAGTCTCGTTCGCCGAGCAAACCTGACATTAAGTGTGAACCTGGCACAACAACCGTTACTGCGGCTACGGAAACACTCATCTGCGAACTAAGACTAGCGGAGTACCGCACGATCTGTATTTTGCGAGTTATCTGCTTGATTAGAACTGTGAACCGAGTTGGTTCGTGCAGATGTCGCGAAATCGAGCGCAAAATAACGCTGTGTTGAGAGGGGCAATAATTCGACGTCACCGACCATCTTGGCCATTCGATAGAGCAACTCTGCCGCCCCACCTTTTGGTCCTGGCTGATGAAGATCGGGCACGTCGAATACGAGTAGCGCGCCATCACGGGCTTCTGCAGAAAGTGCCTGACGGGCCAACAGCGAATTGGCGCCATGCGCATCAGCGGCCGCATCAACCACAACCCAAACGATGTAGTGCACCTGTCCTGCATTGAAGCGCTCAGGAAAATGTTTTTCAAAATATATGTCACTCAACCAACGCGTGGCGCGAACATCGGTTGACACAAGCGTCATCGCAACCGGCAGAGACTCGCACCAAACCACCCAAACACGATTTGAATCTTGTGCAATCTGGTCGTTGAATTCACTTTGCTCGAGCATCTCGTGAGTTACGGTCGCCTCGGCAGTCTGTTGATATGCGCGCCGATATAGGTGCCACAACTTTTCCCGCAACGCCGGGTCTACAACGTTGGAATGTCGGGTAACAAACATCGGCGAAAGGTTCTTTCTCGGCGTGACAGTACGCCGACCGTTGGTCCAAAACCCCGCCTGACCAAAGTTTAGGACATCCGACCCTCGTGCCGTCGTATACCGCACAAAACATATGTAGTACCGTTTTCGTGATGTCCAAAGCCGTTTCTCGCGCGGCGTGGGTGATGATCGGCTTCGCTCTCATCGCCGCAAGCCTGCATATCTTCGGGAGAGGTGGCGAGCTCAACAACCTGATCTATCTGATCGCAGCCGCCCAAGTCATCGTCGCCGTGGCGATCGGCACCGTTGTCAATAAACCTGACCGCCGGGTTTGGCCTGCATTGTTGTTGCTTGTTTCATTCTTGATTGCCGCACAAATCTTCGACAACAGAGATTCAGACTCGATTTCAACCCAAGTAATTTCAGAGGCCTTGTTTCTGACCGTGCAGTTGATCCTGGTCTGTGGTCTTTTCGTGACGGTGCAGAACCGAATCGGTCGCGATGCTTTGAATGTCATCTTTGATTCGCTGATTATCGGACTCGGCTCGTGGTTCTTAATCTGGGTGGTTTTTTTGAACCCTGCGCGAGCGAACTCACAAGATGTTTTCTCGGTGACCGCCGTTCGCGGAATCACACTGGCATCAAGTGCCGTGGTCATTTTTATGTTGGCCACGCTTTTGTTTGGAGACTCAGAACGCACACCCGCCGTGTGGCTGGCTAGTGGGGCGATTTCTTGCTCGTTGGTCGGGGACTTTCTGTATGCGACAAACCAATCGGGACGATTGCAGATCAATGAACAGATTACAAACTCCCCCTACGTCGTGAGTTTGTTTTTGGTGTCAGCGACGATTCTGCATCCGAGTGTTTCGACACTGTCATCACACACGGCAGTTCGATCAAAACAACCACTCTTGGGACGACTCGTACTGACCACGGCCGCGCTCGTTCTGCCGGTCGTTGTTCTGGCTCTGACCACGCCGACAGATGAAACCGATCGAACAGTCAGGGCGGTTTCTGTCTTTGTGTTGGCACTAGCCGTGACCACACGAGTGATATTTTCGGTTCGCGCTAGTGCCTCTCTACAAGAGCGACTGATTGATTCGGCGCAGACAGATGCTCTGACGAACTTGCCAAATCGTGGTTTGATGCTCGAACATGTTTCTACCGCGATAATCAAGTCGCGATTCAACGGTTGTTCGCCGACTGTTTTGTTTATCGACGTCGACCGCTTCAAAAATATCAACGACAGTCTTGGGCACTCGGCAGGCGACGACGTTCTTATCTCTGTCGCCCAGAGACTTCGTGTCGCCTTGCCAGAAAGATGCATTGTCGGGCGAATATCGGGCGATGAGTTTGTGGTGCTCGATGCCAAGTCAAAAAACCAAAGTGACGCGGTTCTGCTTGCCGACATGGTGCTCGAGTCATTTCACGAACCACTCTCTTTGCGTCAGGGAGATGTTTTCGTCTCGGCGAGTATCGGTGTTGCCGTGCACGACCAAGAAATCACGATGACGGCCGATGACCTGCTGCGTCACGCCGACACCGCGATGTATCGAGCCAAAGATGCTGGGCGAAATTGTGTCGCGATTTTTGACAAGTCAATGCTTGAGCGAGTCAACCAGCGTCTCGCCGTTGAAACGGCGCTTTATCGGGCGCTCGAGCGCCGTGAACTGAGGCTCGTTCATCAGCCAATTATTGACATTGATCTGGGTGACGTGATTGGTTTCGAGGCTCTTATGCGTTGGGATATGGAGGACGGGATGACCGTCTCGCCCGCCGAGTTCATACCGATTGCCGAAGAGACAGGCATCATCGTGCCGATCGGCTCTTGGGCATTGCTTGAGGCTCTCACGCATTTGCGCGGATGGATCAACCAAGGCATTTGTCGTCGTGATGCAACGATGTCGGTAAATGTGTCTCCGCGACAATTGCATGATCCGAATTTTGTTGCCGTCGTCAACGAGGCTTTGATGCGATCACGAATGCCGGCAGATCAATTGTGGCTTGAAGTGACCGAAGGTGTGATGATCACACAACCCGAACAAGCGCTCGACACCTTGCGCAGACTTTCTGAAATCGGGGTGCGTGTCGCGATCGACGACTTCGGTACCGGATATTCTTCGTTGTCTTTTTTGCAGCGATTCCCGATCCATAGATTAAAAATCGACAGAACTTTCATCAACGAATTGGCGAGCGATGCGAACGCGAGATCGCTTGTTAAAACGATTATCGCCATGGCCAACTCGCTTGGTCTTGATGTCGTAGCAGAGGGTGTCGAAACAGTCGAACAGTTGCACGCTCTTAACGACTTGCACTGCGGCAAAGCGCAGGGATACTTGATTAGTCATCCCGTTACACCAGAGACAATGGCCAGCACTGTCGCCGGTTTGGACAAAATTGGCAAGTGGCCGCGCTTGCGCCCGCTCAAATGATTCCCGCTCAAATAATTCACGACTAAACCGAGTATTCATCTGAGTTTCACCATCGGTTCTCAAATTTGAGGCAGAATGTAACCATGTCCTCGTCACATGCGCCGAAAGAATTAGCACTCGAATCAGCCGAGTTTCGAATGCGGCAAGCTGGCGAGTGGTTGGGTCTTGAAGATGGATTAATTGAGACGATTATTGCCCCGCGTCGCATACTTGAAGTTTCAATTCCGTTTCGTCGCGATGATGGCACTCGTGACCATCTGGTTGGTTGGAGAGTTCACCACAACACAACTCGAGGTCCAGCCAAAGGTGGCATTCGCTATCACCCAGGTGTGACCCGCGACGAAGTTGTGGCGCTGGCAATCGGCATGTCGTTGAAGACGGCGATCATGAACTTGCCGCTGGGTGGTGCAAAGGGCGGTATCGCAATCGATCCCAAAACATTGACCACCGGAGAACTTGAGCGAATCACGCGTCGTTATGTTTCAGAACTCATTCCATTTTTGGGCCCCGACAAAGATGTCCCTGCACCTGACGTCGGAACCAACGCCCAGGTCATGGCATGGGTGCTCGACCAATATTCGGCGAGCGTTGGTCACATCGTGCCGGGCGTGGTGACTGGCAAGCCGATTGAACTGGGCGGATCACTTGGTCGCGAATCGGCAACTGGTCGAGGTGCCGTTGAAGCCGCCGCACTTGCTGGAGAAATAATTGGACTCCCGCTGAATGGCGCGAAAATTGCAATTCAGGGATACGGACAAGTGGGTGCATGGGCTGCTCGCCTGGCAAATGCTCGCGGGGCAAAAATTGTCGCGGTCGCCGATGTCGGCGGCGCAATTCACAACGCTCGCGGTCTCGATATTGCGATGATCGACCGCAAAATGCGTGAAGGTGCACGCAGCGTCACAGCTACTGAATGTGGCGAAGTACTCGGCAAGGGCACTGATGGATCAGCAAATATCTTTGCTGTTGATTGCGACATTCTTATGCCATGCGCGCTGGGCGACGCGGTTGACGAAAAGATCGCATCACAGATAAAAGCCAAACTTGTCGTTGAGGGTGCCAACGGACCACTCACTCCAAAAGCAGACGACGTCTTACTTGAACGCGGCATCATCGTCGTGCCGGATGTTTATGCCAATGCTGGTGGTGTGACCTGCAGTTACCTCGAGCAGTGTCAAAACTTTGCCCACTTAAGTTGGGACGAAGACGAAGTGAACGAAAAAGTGATCTCGCTGATGCAGTCGGCATTCAAGCGATTGCATTCGTTCTCGGTCGAGCAGAAAATGCCCTATCGCTTGGCGGCCTCGGTGCTCGGCGTCAAGACGATCGCCGACTCGCATCGCATGCGCGGGCTACATCCATAGATAATTAACTAGCCTTAGATTCATGGTGGTCTCAGGCAAATCCGTTGCCGAACTGGGGTTTTACCCGTTTGAAGATGTGCGTTGGGCGCACGAAGAACTTTGGGCAGAAATTTCAAAGCGATGCAGTTGGGTGGCGCCACACTTGACTTGGTCAAACGACCCAAAGGGTGTTTGGCAAAGTGATAACAAATTCGTCAGCCAGTCCTGTGGCTGGCCACTGGTAACGCGGCTCACCGACAAAGTTCGCGTCGTCGGCGCGTTTCGCCATACGACCCCCGAATCGGCGAGCCACTTCTATCGCAGCGTTGTCGTTGGACGCGTCGATGGCACACCGTTTGATTTTCAAGGGTCTGTCGCTGTCGTGAACGAAACTGAAAGCCTTTCAGGGTGGATCAGTCTGATCGCCGCGATTCATGGTCCACAAGAAACTTGGCGCGGCGAGGTTCGCATCTCTGGATCACACGCCGAAAGTGTGCGCATGCTGCATCGTGGAGAGGCGGATGTTGCCTCAATCGACAGCGTCTCTTTGGCTCATCTAAGGCGAATTTACCCCGAACTGATCGCTTCACTGTTCGTCATTTGTAACGGACCTCTCGTGCCGTGTTTGCCGTTGATTGCTCACCACGCGATTAGCGACTCGCAATTAAATGAATTGCGCCAAGCGATTCACGCGGCGACACACGAACCGAATCTTTCTGATGCAACTGGCGCACTTTTTATTTGTGGATTTGATTCACTCGACTTAGAGGACTATTTGCCGTTACGAAACTTGACACCGAACAACTGACTGGTCGAATTACTGCTTCAAAGCGTCGACGATCGCAGATATTGCTTCGGGGTTCGCAATCGCTTCGATATTGCGCACCGCACGTCCATTAACCGCATCGGCGACTGCAAGCTCGACAAGCTTGTTGCTGCGAGTGCGCGGCAAATCGGCGACTGCGATGACAATGGCAGGCACATGGCGCGGTGAGCAGGCGTTGCGAATTCGCAACTTCAGATCAGCGATTAGTGCCTCAGACAACGCGATATTGGGCTTCAACCTGACAGCCAACACGATGCGCACATCATTGTCAAAATCTTGACCAAACACGAGGCTCTCAAGAACATCCGCATGTTGTTCGACTACGCGATAAATCTCGGCGGTGCCGATTCGCACGCCACCAGGGTTGAGGGTCGTATCACTTCTTCCGTGAATCGTCATGCCGCCATGGGCCGACCAAGACGCAAAGTCCCCATGGCTCCACATGCCGGGAAACTTTTCAAAGTATGTGGCACGAAACTTTGGGCCTGGCGATCTCGGGTCAGGCAAACCGTCTGTTCCATCACCCCAGAAACCCAACGGCACGGACGGAAACGGTTGGCGACAAACTAGTTCGCCTGCAGTGTCGAAATTTTGTTTCATCGAGCGCCCATGTTCATCGAGCACATCTGTGTCCATGCCCAAACATGCGCGTTGAATTTCGCCTGCATGAACCGCGCTCGTTGGATCGCCGGCCACAAAACATGCGCAAAGATCAGTGCCGCCAGAGATCGATGCCAAGTGAACATTCTTCGACACTTTTTCGTAAATCCAGCCGAAGCCCTCGGGCGCAAGAGGCGAACCAGTCGAGCAAACTGTGCGCAAAGTTTCGATCGAGTGAGTTTTCATCGGATCAATTTCTGACTTTCGCGCCGAGTCAATGAACTTGGCTGAAGTGCCGAGCAACGTGAGTCTCTCTTGGTCGACAATGTCGAACAGTCGATTCATCGTCGGAAAACTTGGTGACCCGTCATACAGCACCACGGTTGCGCCGCTCGCGAGCACCGAGACGAGCCAGTTCCACATCATCCACCCAGTTGTCGTGAAGTACATCACGCGATCGTTCAGTTTGATATCGCAGTGCAGTTGATGTTCTTTGAGATGTTGCAACAACACCCCGCCCGTGCGGTGCACGATGCATTTTGGTACTCCTGTTGTGCCCGATGAGTAGAGCACGTACCACGGGTGATCAAAACTAAATCTGCGCGGTGCGATCGGCGACTTTGCACCCGACTGCAAAAAAGTTTCATAGTCAACCATGTCGTCTGAAATAGACGAGCCAGCGGGTGAAACTATCAGCGTTGCCCTCAGTGACGGCAGACCTTCGCGCACAACCGCGAGTCGTTCAAGGCAATCGAACTTCTTTCCACCATATATATATGAGTCGGTGGCGACTAAAACTTTTGGCGTGATCTGGGTAAATCGGTCGAGTACGCCTTGCGCACCGAAGTCTGGCGAGCAAGATGAAAACACCGCGCCGATCGAACTCGCTGCCAACATCGTCTCGATCGCCTCGATCGCGTTCGGCAACCAAGCAACGACGCGGTCACCTTCAGCCACGCCGAGACTTTCGAGCGCACCCGCAAGATTCGCGACGCGCTGGCGCAACTCATCCCATGAGCGAGTCGTGCGCTTACCCGTTTCGTCAATGGCGACCAATGCTTCACCTGGGCCTGAGCAACGCAACAAATTTTCCACGAGACTCAATTTGGCATCGGGAAAAAACCGTGTGGCGATGTAATCAGCCGACGGATCATTCGGGTTCGAGCTCTTGTGAATCGTGCGCTCGCCTTGCTCTCCGATTATCTCGCAGAACTGCCAGATTTTGCGCCAAAACTCATCGGGCTTGTCAATCGACCATTTATGCAATGCTTCGAAGCCGACGCCGTTCGCGAAGTCAACAAGACGCGTTGCCCTCGCCTGTTTATCGCTTGGCTTCCAAACGATTTCCCCCCGCTGCGTCACGTTCTATAAACTAATCACTATGAATTGGGATGTGTTTATTACATGTGCGGTGACGGGTGCTGGTGACACAACGGGCAAGAGCGACAAAGTTCCTGTAACACCAAAGCAAATTGCAGACTCGGCGCTTGATGCCGCCAAGGCTGGTGCCGCCATCGTGCATATTCACGTGCGAGACCCGCGCACTGGCAAGGGCACTCGCGATGTCGAACTTTATGCCGAGGTTGTCGACCGCATCAGATCGTCGAACACCGACGTCGTTTTGAACCTGACCGCAGGCATGGGCGGCGACATGGTGCTGGGCGGCGACGAAAAAGTTCTACCACTTGACGAAATCGGTACCGACATGGTCGGCGCAACTGAACGTCTCGCGCATGTCACCCGCCTGCTGCCAGAAATTTGCACACTCGATTGCGGCACGATGAACTTCTCTTCGGGTGGCGACTACATCATGGTCAACACACCAAGTGTGTTGCGCACGATGGCCAAGCAAGTCCAGAAACTTGGCGTTCGCGCCGAACTCGAAGTTTTCGACACTGGTCATTTAGTAATGGTCAAAGATCTAATCGCCGAAGGTTTGCTCGACGACCCGATCATGATTCAATTGTGCATGGGCATTGCTTATGGCGCGCCGGATGATCCGTCAACTTTTATGGCAATGGTCAATCAAATTCCACCAGGTGCGATATTCTCGGCTTTCTCGATTAGTCGCATGCAGTTGCCATTCGTGGCGATGGCGGCGCTGGCTGGTGGCAACGTGCGGGTCGGTCTTGAAGACAACATTTATCTCTCGCGCGGCAAAATGGCGTCGAACGCAGATCTTGTCGCGCGCGCCGTCAAAATTCTCGAAAATATGAACGTCAATGTGATCGGCCCACAGGACGTTCGAAAAAAACTCCAACTCACGAAACACTCGTGACTCTCAGCAAACCGTTGCGCACGGTTGGCCTATTGGGCGGCGGAGTAATTGGCGGAGGTTGGGCTGCACGGTTCATCATCAACGGTATCGATGTAAAAATTTACGATGTCGACCCGCAGGCAGAGCGAAAAATTGGCGAAGTCATGGCAAATGCCCGGCGCGCATATGCCAAGTTGACCCTCGCCCCTCTGCCACGCGAAGGCACAATAACTTTCGTCGCGACACCCGAAGAGGCTGTCACCGATGTGGACTTCGTTCAAGAAAGTGCGCCCGAGCGGGTCGAACTGAAACAAGAGCTTTTTGCCCGTGCCAGTCGAGCCGCACGACCCGACACTGTTTTTGGATCCTCAACTTCTGGCATTTTGCCAACGCAGTTGCAGCGCGACATGGTCAACCCTGAACGACTAGTTGTTGGTCATCCATTCAACCCGGTCTACCTGTTGCCACTTGTCGAGATCTGTGGTGGTGACAAAACGTCAGTGCAGGCCCGCGAACGGGCACGAGAGGTCTACGAATCAATCGGCATGCGTCCGCTGATGTTGCAAAAAGAAATCGACGGCTTTATCGCCGATCGCCTGATGGAGTCAATGTGGCGCGAAGCACTGTGGCTGATTAACGATGGTGTGGCAACCGCCGAAGAAATTGACGATGCAATTCGATTCGGTGCTGGATTGCGCTGGTCTTTCATGGGAACTTTCTTGGTTTATCGCATCGCAGGCGGCGAGGCCGGCATGCGACATTTCATGGCACAGTTCGGGCCGACCCTCAAATGGCCATGGACAAAACTGATGGATGTGCCCGAACTCGACGATGTGTTGCTCGAAAAAATCGTCTCGCAATCAGACACGCAGGCAGGCACCAAGTCGATTCGTGAACTCGAAAAACTGCGCGACGACTGCTTGGTCGCCGTAATGCAAGGCTTGAAATCAGTCGGCTTCGGTGCGGGTGAGGTGCTCGCGAACTACGAGAACAAACTATTTAGCGGTGCAACACCCGCGCCGGCAAAAATTGATCAGCCGATCGAGGCTCAACGACGACTCATTACTGCTGATTGGGCCGACTACAACGGGCACACCAACGACAGTCGTTACATGCAACTCTCAAGCGAAGCGCTTGACACATTTTTCAGGTCAATTGGTTTCAACTCTGACTATCTGGCGACGGGTCGGTCGTTTTACACGCTCGAAAGCCACATTCGCTATATCAACGAAAGCAAGGTCGGCGACGAAATAGTCGTGACGGCGCAAGTGATCTCGCTAGATGAAAAGAAAGTACACCTTCACTCGGTAATGTCAAAAACTGATGGCACCGTCGTAGCAACGGCTGAACATATCTACTTACATGTCGACACAAACCTCAAGAAGGCCTCACCGATCGGCAAAGAACTCTTGGCGCGCCTCGAGCCGATCGCCAAGGCTCATGCCAAACTTGCAAAACCAGATGGCCTCGGCAGATTTGTTGGTCAGAGCGTTAAATGATTTTGAAAGTTGAGCCTCTTAAGGTCGGTGATGTCGTGCCAGCACCTCTAGATATTTATAGGTGCAACGTTGTCGCCGAATGGGTTGACTACAACAATCACATGACTGAAGCGGCATATCTCACGGCATTTGGTTGGGCGTCGGATGTTTTATTTCAATACATTGGCATCAATGACGCGTACCGCAGTGCAGGCAACTCCTATTACACGGTTGAAACTCACATCATTTATGAACGCGAGGCCGATCGCGACGACAAACTGAGGGTCACGACCCAGGTTCTCGATTTCGATGCCAAGCGACTGCATTTCAACCACGAGATGTTCAATGAGACGACGCAAATGCGACTCGCCACCTGCGAGCAAATGCTGCTGCATGTTGACTCGAAGGCGGCCAAAGCGTCACCAATCCCCGATTCGGTGGCAAAAGCATTGACAGCCATCAGACAAAGTCATGACAGGTTGCCCATCCCGCCAGAAATCGGCAGAATTATGAAAATTAAGCCCAAGAACTGAGAGACTGAAACATGCGCTTTGACCTGACAGAAGAACAACAAATGATCGTCGACACGACACGCAATTTCACCGAGCGCGAAATGATGCCGTATGAAGAGCAAGTCGAACGAGATCGTGAAGTCTCGCCAGATTTGGTCCAGCAAATTAAACAGCGATCAATTGACGCGGGCATCTACGCCTGCAATATGCCGAGCGACCTCGGGGGCGGCGGGCTCGACTCGTTTGATACGACGCTCGTGGATCGCGAGTTCGGCGCAACCTCTTATGCGTTGCACTACATCGTCGCCCGACCAAGCAACATTCTGCGGGCTTGCCGCGACCAACAGATCGCCGAATATTTAATTCCAACGATCACCGGCGAACGTGTTGAATGCTTGGCAATGTCGGAGCCTGACGCAGGTTCTGACGTGCGTGGCATGAAGTGCACTGCCACGCGCGATGGCGACGATTGGATTATCAACGGCACCAAACACTTCATCTCGCACGCCGACATGGCCGACTATGTCATCTTGTTTGCAGCCAGTGGTGAAGAGCAAACTTCAAAGGGTGTAAAAAAGAAGATTACGGGCTTTCTGGTCGATTTTGATTCAAAGGGTTGCGAGCGGGTCAAGGGTTACAACTGCATTTCGAATAACGGCTACCAAAACATGATTATCAATTTCGACAACTGTCGTGTACCAAGTCAAAACATTTTGGGTGAAGAACACAAAGGTTTTGATGCAGCCAATGAATGGCTAGGCGCGACGCGACTGCAAGTTGCCGCCGTCTGCGTCGGCCGTGCACGGCGGGCCCTCAAACTCTCGGTTGAATGGGCCGCAACCCGAGAGCAATTCGGTCAGCAGATCGGCAAGTTTCAGGGTGTTTCGTTCAAATTGGCAGACATGCAAATACAACTTGACGCCGCCGAACTTTTGACCCTGCGCGCCGCATACAACGATGCCCAGGGCAGGTTCAGCGACACAGAAGTGGCGATGGCCAAAGTGTTCTCGAGCGAAATGTGTCAGTTCGTCACTGATGAAGCGATACAAATTTTTGGCGGTATGGGTTTGATGGATGAACTACCGCTCGAACGCATGTGGCGCGACACGCGCGTAGATCGCATTTGGGATGGCACCAGCGAGATTCAACGTCACATCATTTCGCGCGCGCTGTTGCGACCATATGGTGGCTGACCAACTGCTATCGCGCACGCTGAATCCCCGATCAATCGCCTTGTTCGGCACTGGTCCCGCGCAAAGCGTGATCGAACAATGTCAAAAATTAGGATTCACCGGCCAGTTGTGGCCCGTGCATCCGACACGCGAGAGCATCGCTGGCGTGCAGTGCTTTAAATCAATCGCTGATTTGCCGAGCGCACCCGATGTCGCATTCATCGCGGTTAATCGCAACGCGACGATCGATGTCGTCGCGCAGTTGGCAAAAATTGGCACGGGTGGTGCAGTTTGTTATGCATCAGGTTTCGCCGAGTCGGGCACACAGTCGGGTGTTGACGGCATCGCGTTGCAGCAAAAACTCGTTGCCGCAGCCGGTGAAATGCCGCTTCTCGGGCCGAATTGTTACGGCTATATCAATTCACTCGATGGTGTCGCCTTATGGCCCGACCAACATGGCTGCAAACCCGAAACGACTGGCTCAGCAATCGTCAGTCAAAGCGGCAATGTCGGTCTCAACTTGACGCTTCAACAACGCGGTTTGAATCTTGCATACATGGTCACCGTCGGCAATCAGGCGGTCGCCGGCGTCGAAGATTGTCTTGAAGTTTTCATCAACGACGGCCGCGTTACTTCGATCGGATTATTCATTGAGGCGATCGTCGACCCCGTGCGATTTGCGCGACTCGCCCATTACGCTGCGCAGCGCAATCTTCGAATTGTCGCTTTACAAACAGGTCGCAGCGAAGTTGGAGCGGTCATCGCAGCATCACATACGGCATCGCTTGCAGGTCGACGACGTGCTTATGAGGCACTGTTTGCGAGATGCGGGGTGGCGATGGTGAATTCTCCGACAGAACTAATCGAAACTCTCAAACTTTTGAATCATGGTGGTGCGCTCACCGGCAACAAACTCGTTTCGCTTTCATGCTCAGGCGGAGAGGCCTCGCTCATTGCCGACCTAAGCGAAAAAACAACTTTATGTTTTCAGCCATTTGACGACGAGCAACATCAACGCATCAGCGCGACGCTGACTGAACTCGTGACGATCGGCAATCCATTCGACTATCACACTTTTATGTGGGGCGACCGAGTCGCCACCGCGAATACCTTCACCCAAGTTATGAATGGTCCGCAAGATGCCACGCTGTTGATTCTTGACACGCCACCCCGCGATGATCATCAATCAGATTCGTGGACAGTGGCGGCACTGGCCCTCGGTGATGCCGCGGATGCCACGCAACGACGTGGTGTCGTCGTGGCGACAATCCCCGAGTGTGTTACGCCTGATGTGCGCGACGCTTGCCTTGCCGCAAATATCAGCGTGTTGCAAGGTTTGCAAGAATCTCTCGCCGCACTCGATGCAGCAGCGTGGCTTGGCACAAACTTGCCTGGTGAACTACCAGCAACTGTTGTTGCACCACGCAGCACGAAACTCATCGACGAGGCTGAAGCAAAATTAATGCTGTCACGCAACGGCGTCACAGTGCCCGCAGGCGCTCGAAGTCGACGCGAAGAACTCGTCGCAACTGCCAACAATGTCGGCTACCCCGTCACGCTGAAAGGTCTCGGCCTCGCCCACAAGAGTGAGTCTGGTGCGGTGCGAGTCGGTATCAAAGACTCTGATGAGTTGATTTTGGCCGCTGGCTCAATGCCAAAAGAAATCAGCGAATTTCTCGTCGAACAAACAATTACCAACATTGTTGCCGAAGTTTTGGTCAGCGTGCGACGAGACGCACCAGTTGGTTGGCTGATAACGCTCGGCGCAGGTGGCATCTTTACCGAACTCTGGCGCGACACTGTGTGCTTGCTGGCACCAGCAACCAACGCCGAGATTGCACGAGCGCTACAAGAAATGCGTATCGCCCCGCTATTAAACGGCTTTCGCGGTAAACCGGCGGCGAATATAGACGCGTTGGTCGAACTTATCCAAAAACTAATCGGCACTGCATTAAACAACGCCTTAGTCGAGATTGAATTAAACCCTGTGCTGGTTACTCCAAAATCTGCAGTCGCAGTTGACGCTTTGATGATTGCCGAGCAGTTATGAGCGTCGAAGTCACGCGAAACGGCGCGATTTTAGAAGTCACGATAAATCGCCCGAAGGCTAATGCGATTGACGCACCGACAAGTCGCGAGATGAGTTCGGTCTTTGATTCGTTCATGCGTGATTCTGATTTGCGAGTTGCGATCTTGACTGGTGCGGGCACCAAGTTTTTTTCTGCAGGCTGGGATCTCGGCGCCGCCAACGAGGGCGAATCATTTGAATCTGACTACGGAGTTGGCGGCTTTGGTGGAATTAGTGAACTCAAATACCGACCAAAGCCGGTGATCGCGGCAATTAACGGCATGGCCGTTGGGGGCGGTTTCGAAATTGCGTTGGCGGCCGATTTGATGGTTGCCGCCGAACATGCCGAATTCTTTTTGCCCGAGACAACTCTTGGCTTGATCGCTGATAATGCGACAATTCGTCTGCCAAGAGTTTTGCCGCCGAATATTGCCCGTGAGATGTTGATCTCTGGACGCCGCATGTCTGCGTCAGAAGCACAAAATTGGGGAATCGTCAATCAAGTGACGACGAGTGACGACCTGATGCCTGCTGCGCGCCGACTTGCCGAAACGATTTGCCTCTCTGCCCCACTCAGCGTTGCTGCGGTGCTCGAACTGATGCGTGAGCTCGAAACCGTGTCGACAGATGATGCGATGAAAGTATTGCGCGAAAATTCGACATATCGTTCGGCGATCGACTCACAAGATGCGCTAGAAGGCACGAAGGCATTCGCCGAAAAACGAGCACCGAAGTGGCAGGGAAAGTAATTGGATCTCGACGACGCCTACGCGGTTAAAACTCCTGAAGACAGCCGAAAACTCTATGCAGCCTGGGCAGCGACCTACAACGAAACGTTCATCAAAGCCAACGACTATGTCTATCCGCGGACGCTTGCTCAAAGATTCGACGAGAAAATCTCCAAAACAGACATCAACAAAGTTTTAGATATTGGTTGTGGCACTGGTGCGGTCGGTAGTTATCTGGCAAATCTTCGACCTAACTTGAGTATTGACGGCTTCGACATTTCACGCGAGATGTTGGCAGAGGCTGCTGCACTGCGACGCATCGACAACTCGCCTGTCTACAACGATCTGCTCGAAATCGACTTGACCGCCGAGTCACCGACACGGGCATACGATGCGATGACCAGCTCCGGCACGTTCACCCATGGCCACCTTGGACCAGAAACTCTTATTTCGTTAATTCAACTCGTGCGAATCGGTGGCTGGTTTGTTATTGGTATCAACGCCCAGCATTTTGAGTTGCGAGGTTTCGCCGCAACCCTGCGTAGTGCTCACGAATCAGGTGCAATTTCTGAAGTCAGATTTTACGAAGAGCAAGTTTATGGTCCGACGAGCCCCCACTACGGTGACACAACCCAGATCGCAATCTTCTCTCGCTTAAAATGACACACTCGCTGATAATCCTCCTCCACAAAAGCCGATTACATTAACCTGACTTGATGCGTGATTACACCGTTGGCGGTGCCGAGGCGAAAATTGCCGAAGCGAATGGTCTAGTTGATGCCGATTGGTATAAACCAAAAGTCGACCGTGAGTTGATGAAACAATTTATGGCACGCAACAACGGTTTCGCCGCACTGCATATTGCAAGTTGGTTCGCCGCACTCGGCGTGTTCGGCTATCTCGCTCATCTGAGTTGGGGTTCTTGGTGGGCTGTGCCGGCGTTCGCCACTTACGGCGTGCTTTACGGCTCGATGAGCGATTCGCGTTGGCACGAGACGGGTCACCGAACCGCATTCCGCACCAAATGGATGAATGACGTCATCTACTACATCGCGTCGTTCATGGTCTTTCGAGAGCCAGAAACTTGGCGCTGGAGTCACGCGCGTCACCACTCAGACACGATTATCGTCGGGCGCGACGCTGAAATCGCGGGCAAACGCAATGTTCCTTTTTATAAATACTTGCTTGAACTGTTTAGTTTCGCGGCCTTCCCAGCCGAATTGAAGCAATGGATACAAAACGCGTTCGGCAAAATCACCGCGAATCAAAAAGACTTTCAACCGCCTGAGACTTTTCGTATTTCAAAGTGGGCTTCGCGTGTTTACCTGTTGATACTTACTGCGACTGTTGTTTTCAGTTGGCAAATTCGCAGTTTCGAGCCGATGATGTTCATTGGTTTACCCAGCATTTACGGACACTGGTTCCTTGTCATGCTCGGATTTACACAACACGCAGGCCTTGCCGAGAACACGATCGACCATCGCCTGAACAGTCGCACCGTCTACATGGGGCCACTCAATCGCTGGATCTATTGGAACATGAATTACCACGTCGAGCACCACATGTTTCCATCGGTGCCATTTCACCAACTCAAGAATCTGCACGAGGCCGTGAAAGACCAACTGCCACCACCATACAAGAGCACGCTCTCGGCGCTTCGCGAAGTTGTCTACGCGTTGCGACGCCAAGCCAAAGACGAAAACTTTTTTATTCAACGACAATTGCCACAAACTGCAGCCTGATCGCTGTGAGTGACGAGTGGATAGTTGCTTGCGACTTTGCGTCTGTTGCCGCAAATGATGTCGTGCGTTGTGATGTTGCCGATGCAACATATGCGGTTATCAAACTCAGCGATGGACGTTGCAGTGTGATTGATGGTCTTTGCACTCACGGTAAAGCACATCTGGCTGAAGGTTTTGTCGATGGCACAACTATTGAGTGTCCGAAGCACAACGGCAGATTTGATGCCTTGACCGGCGAGCCTGTGGCTTCGCCCGTGCGAGTTGCAACGACTGTTTACGAAACACGAGTCAACGTCGACAAAATCGAGTTTCGAAAGAATTAAGTGTTAATTAGATATCGGTTCGGCCAGTGCCGAGTTTGAAACCCGGTCGACCAGCTTGCGACCACTGACCAACAAACTTGAAGAACTCGTCACCGAACGGATCAGCACCGACAAGCGGCATGTTGCCTCGACGAATTGTCCAGTCAAGTGGCGCGAGCTCTTCGGCTCGAGCGAGATGAACGCTGACACCATCAGCGTCTGTGCCACTCTCGCGCAAAGCAATTGCGATGCGGCGGTGTAGACGCGCCAACTGAAGATCTTGATCGGGCGAAACTTGAAACTCACGAACTTGCTGATCGTTGAGATCGCGCTCGCCCGTGCGAACCCACTTACGCAACAAACTGTGATGCACCTCTGAGTCAACATTTGTAAACGAACGAAACATATCGCTACCCGGAACGCTGTCTGCAGGGCGAACAATCTTCGAGTCTTCGTCGACCCACACTGCTGCTGGCACGTTTACAATTCCATAAAGATCGGCGACGATGTGATATTTGTCGATCAGAATTGGCATTGACATCGGTTCTTTTGTCGCCCACTCGCGCACCGCTGCCTCATCGGCGTCTAATGCGACGGCGATAACCGTGAAACCAGTGTCTTGCAGTTCGTTAGTGAGTTGCTGCCAAACTGGCAGCTCGTAGCGACAGCCTCACCAAGATGACCATGCGAGCAGAAGCCTCTTGCGTCTGTTGTAGTCGCTGAAAGAAACTTGCCGACCGTGGATGTCGGGCAACGTAAAGTCTGGTGCGTCAAGCGTGGTCATCGCTTCGCTTCGTACATCGGCTTGCTCACCAAGTGCCGCCACTTTACGTTGTTGGTCGACGGCGATGTTTTGGTTCGTCACTCGTGCGAACTCAATGAGGTCAATGTGTGTGTGATTCGTCAGCATTTTCGCGTCGCGCACTGGCACACAATTTTCAGCGATGCACAGACCTTCTGGTTTTAGTTGCCAACCGGTGATAGTTGCAAAATCGTCGAGTGAAATCGCAAATTCGCCGAAATTTGAAGCAACTTCTACGCTCGCCGTCTCACCATTTTGATTAATGATCAGCCCAACTGTCATCACCACACCTTATGCGAAGTAGTGTCGCCACAGGCAATCAGACGAAAGTTTTGGGGATCAAATGGGCAAGACGGTATTAATCACTGGAGCAGGTTCGGGCTTCGGCAAGGCAACTTCAATTGCCCTTGCGGCACGCGGACACAAAGTAATCGCCACAACCGAAACACAAGCACAGGCTGACGCTCTGCGTGCTGAAGCGCCGCAACTCGAAGTCGTCAAACTTGATATCTCATCACCTAGCGATGTCGCTAGTGCCAGCAAGTTTGATGTTGATGTGTTGATCAACAATGCAGGTGCTGGGCAGACAGGCCCGATGGCCGACGTGCCGATCGCCCGCGTGCGACACCTATTCGAAGTAAATGTGTTCGGCACGCTTGCAATCACACAGGCTGTGTTACCCAAGATGGCGGCGCGTGGCAGTGGCCGCGTGATCATCGTTTCTTCAATTGCGGGTGTGCTGCCGGGGCCTTCGTTTGGTCCATATGCGATGACCAAACATGCACTCGAAGCCATGGGCAAAGCGATGCGCGCCGAACTCGCACCTGTGGGCATTGACGTGACGCTGATCAATCCTGGCCCTTACAACACGGGTTTCAACGATCGAATGGCGGCGTCAATGTGGGAGTGGTTTGGTGCCGGTGCAATCAGCGCGCCCGCGACCGAGATGTTGCGCGCAATCGGCACGATGGTGACGACAAATCAACTTGACCCTATTGATGTCTCCAACAGACTCGTTGAACTTGTCGAAGCCGACACGACTGATGAGAACAATTTCATGCCGCCAGAGATTCGTGACCTGATTAAAGCCCGCCTCAAGTGATTTAGGTTGCGGGTGTGCTTAACTGTTTAGATGCAGAGCATCCAAAAATTGATAGCGCCAGTAGTTGTTATCGGGATAACACTTGCAGTTTTAATTGCAAGTGTCGCCCGTCTTTAACACGAACTGACTTTGATAGCGGTTATTTACCGGCTGGCAAGTTATCGATACCGTTGCCAAGTGCCATGAATGTTGGCGCCCAGAGTCCGACGAAAATTCCCAGGAGTTCACCTGAAGTTTCGCCTTCTACGCCACCTTGTGTGATCCAAATTACGATGCTGGCGATTACCGATAAAAATCCGAGCGCATATGAAAGGTTCGCGCCGAATCCGAGTGCTTTTAGCTTGCTTAACATGATTTCTCCTATTTAATTTGCTGGATAAAGGAAAATCCGACTTACGCCGTTATCCCGAGAATATCAGGCTTGACCTGCGAAATCGGGTATGGCTTAAGATCAATTTCATGATCAAACAGTTCGGGCACCAAACGGCGCTTTTGTTGATTGACGTGCAAGTTGGCGTTGACGTGCTGTCGCATTGGGGTGGACCAACTGGTCGTAGAAATAACCCTGACGCTGAAAACAAAATGTTGCAATTACTGGCTGCCTGGCGAAAATCAAAACTTCAAGTTGCATTCACTCGCCACGATTCGCGCGAGGCGGCGTCGCCACTCAAGTTTTCGCTGCCAACTGGCGCGCAGAAGCCAGGCTTTGAGCCTGTTGCCGGAGAAATTGTGGTCGAAAAAGATGTCAACTCTGGGTTCATCGGCACAGATCTGGAAATTCAGTTACGGCGCGCCAACATTTCGCGCCTCGCAATTGTTGGCTTTTTCACAAACTTTTGCGTCGAGACAACAACACGCATGGCGGGAAACCTCGGCTTCGATACTTACTTAGTAGAAGACTGCTGCTCAGCATCAAATCGTGTCGGCCCCGACGGCATTGACCGTGATCCAGAGCTGGTGCATGCAATGACCGTTGCCAATTTGCATGGCGAATTCTGCACCGCAATTAAATTCGCCGACGCGCTAAAGCTCGTCACTGCCGACAACATGTCTCTCTCTCGCTGCCAAGGCAACGAATAAACGCTTTGATGGTGCGTTAGTACGCGAGTGCGCTAGTGCTTCTTTTTTTCTTGCTTCTTTAAACGCTTCTCTTTGAGAGAGAGTTTTGCAACTTTTTTGTTGTTGGCATTACCTTTTTGTTCTTTGTTAGCCATTTGATTCTCCATTTTTTGAAACTTAATTACGAGTTTGGTGATTGTGTTTAGATTAGCCGCTAACGCTGCTTCAAGCGCAATGATTGCCATGAGCCGTCGCTCGTCCAACCGCCATCGACAGGCAGCGCAATACCGTTGACAAACCCCGACTGCGTGTCGTCGCACAACCAGGCGATCGCGTGGGCGATATCGTGCGGGCGCGCAAACCGCCCCATCGGCACATGGTCGATGATGTCTTGGTCAGAGTATGAGCCACCCGCTTGATCTTTGTGGTCCATTTCAGTTTTTACCCAGCCGGGGCAAACCGCGTTTACGCGAACTCCGCGGGCGCCCCACTCAACGGCAAGTGTGCGAGTCAATCCAATTAGCCCGTGTTTGCTCGCGTTATATGCCGAGCGATCGGCAACTCCCTGCAAGCCCGCGACCGAGGCAACATTGACGATTGCCCCAGAGCCAGCATCGAGCATGATTTTGCCGAAAGCTTTGGCCAGCATAAACGGTGCCACCAGATTGACCTCGAGCACTTGGCGATATTTTTCGGTTGAGGTGTCGAGGGCTGGCGAAATGTTTGAGATGCCGGCGTTGTTAACCAGCGCATCGACACGTTTAAAATTCTTCACTGTCGACGCTGCTGCCTCGGTAACGAACTTTTCGCTTGTAATATCGCCAATTAGTGCAATCGCATTCTTATATTGCTGCGTTTCAATCGGTTGCAGGTCGATCAGCGCAAGAGCCCAGCCCAATTCGTCGAGTAACGTCGCAGTCTGCTTGCCAATACCCTGAGCCGCCCCAGTGATGACTGCAGTTCTCACCTAAAAATTTATGCGATTAATTCGTTGGACGCGTTACCCAAATTGACTGCGGTGAACCAAGCAACACAGTTTGAACAACACCCGCAGTGTCTGCAATCGAGAATGTCGTTGCGGCGGCGAGGATTGTTTCGCGAGTATCACCATCTGGTTCGGCTATTGACTGAGCATTTACTGTGCAAACCTTTGCACTTGTCTGAGCGATCGAGTTGATGCGTGAAATTCTTGTTCCGTTAAAGTCAACGCCAAGGTCGGTCGACAATGTTGCACAGTTGAGGTCTTTGTCACCTGTCACTGTATAGTTCACTGATGGCGAGGTAGAAGAGCCCCCAGCGCGAAGAAGAGTGACGACCGGCTTTACTGCTGCAGCGACTGTTGTAGTGGTCGTTGGCGCGACTGTTGTAGTGGTCGTTGGCGCGACTGTTGTAGTGGTTGGTGCCGGACGTTTTACCCATTTTAGAGTTTTCTTAACTTTGGTACAAACAAGTTTTTTGCCAGAGACATTTTTTTTGCCAGAGACATTTTTTTTGCCAGAGACATTTTTTTTGCCAGAGACATTCACGATCTTGCCCCTAACGGTGCATTTTGCGCCTTCTTTTTTCACAGCATGAACCGATGAACCGAAAATGCCAATAAGACCCAAAACAATTGCGAACGAAACTAGTTTTTTTCCCATACCAAAAGTCTAGTCATTTCAACCTCAATCAACATTTATCATTTAGCACAAATATTCATGGCTTTTAAGGTGCAAATACCCTCAAAGGTGCAACTAAGCGGTCTTTTCTGGCTGGCCTTAAAACACTAAGGACGTCTGGAATTTAATTGCCAAATGGCGACGTAGCTCTCGCCAAATCCGACAGGCATAAACTTGCGACCACTGAACACTTGAAGCGCACAAGGCACTTGCAAAAGAAGTTTCTCTAGCTTCAGACCTGTTATGTAGGGTCCATTCCAAGGACCATCTGTGAACTCCTTAATCGGACTGAATCCGTTAAGGGATAATAAATCACGAATATTTTGTGCTGTCATTAAGTTGCAATGCGTGTTGTCTGAAAAACCACTCCAAAAAGAGCCGGTCCTTTTATGCGCGAAACCATCAAACTGAGGGGTGACAATCAGAAGTCTCCCATCTGCCCTTAATGATCGAACCAAAATCTCAATTGCCGAGGATAGTTCTGATGGCTCAAGATGCTCAAAAACGTGAATCGAGACCACTGCGCTGAACGTTGACGCAGGAATCTCATCTAATTGGCTGTACAAATTCGACTTTGGGTTACGCAATTTGGCTTCGCTGAGAGCAAATTTTGATGTGTCAAAACCATCAACTTGCCCAAGTGGTGAGAGTCGCTCAATAACTGTGCCTGTTCCACAACCAAAGTCAAGCATGTGAGCAGTGTCAAGATACCTACTCGAAAGTTTTTTATACCATCCCAAGGCTGGCCGATCACCAATCTGTCCATTATTGATGTAGTAGGTCTCGTCAAATGGTTGAACCACATCTTGATACTAGATGTTGGTCAAACGACTTAATCAGACCCAAACTGGCGAACAACTTATAATTAGGTCATGTCTGCCCTGCTCTTGAGTGCCACGCGACCACGTCAATGGAGCAAGAATTTTCTGGTATTCATCGCAGGTCTCACTTCAGGAGATGCGTTCGAATTAGGAGTTTGGCCAAAATTATTACTTGCATTTTGGCTTTATACTTTTGCGTCAGCGTCAATGTACCTAGTAAATGATGTTCGCGATAAAAAAGTCGACGCCAGCCACCCAAAAAAGAAATTCAGGGCAATCGCTTCAGGACAATTGTCGTCCCGTACTGCACTTTTTGCAGCCGCTGCACTCTCGTCAATCAGCATCGTCGGAGTGGTGGCGCTACCTAAAAAAGCCTTTTTCATACTCGCTGCCTATCTTTTGATTACGGTAATTTACTCACTGAAATTAAAGTCGATTCGCATAATCGAAATAGTCATTGTGTCATCTGGTTTTGTCTTGAGAATTTGGTTCGGCGCCGCAGCAATTAATGTACCGATGTCTGTTTGGCTCTGTGTCAGCATTTATGCGGGTTCGGCAATGATTGTCATTGCCAAACGGCACGCTGAATTGAGAATGCACGACCCAAAAATAGTTCGAGAAGTGATCTTAAAATATAGTCGGAGAATTCTTCAAGTTTCTGGATTGTTTGCGTCGTTGTGTCTGACAACTACCTATGTTTTGTGGACACTTTTTGGTCAACAAGACACACTCACAGACAGACTTTTTTTGTACATCTCTTGCATTCCATTTGTAGTCGGGGTGGCCAAGTTCTATAGTCAGGACCAAATTCATGGAGTTGAAGAACCAGAAGAGTTCCTACTCACAGACAGAACAATGCAGATTTCTGGATCTATTTTTTTACTCCTACTGGCACTTGGAATTTTTGTAAATCGTTAGAGTTTATTTTAAAAGTTGCAAAATTAAATCGCTATATTTTTGCATGCTGGTGCTACTAACGGCTCTGGGAGATTTCTTCGTTATGTTTCGCACCTCCTTCATCCCGACTGTTAGTGCTGCAATATCATTCGGGCGAACAAGAACTCCTACGTCTGAAGAGTCGACCACTGTTCGCACTCCAGGTAGATCGCTCGTGACAAGCGGTATCCCAAGAGCCTTTGCCTCCGCTTGGGCTATTCCGAATGCCTCCAAAGCGTTTATCGACGGGAATATGAACGCATCGATAGATGCATAAAAATCTGCGACATCATCTTCAGGAACGAATCCCAATAAATCAATACGTGAGTCGCTATTCGAACTTGCTTCAAGTCTTTTATATATTTCTTGACCCTCTGAACTGACCGGACTACCCGCAATCAAAAGTTGGTCTTCAGGATTTGCCGCGAAGGTAAAAGCCGCGACTAAATTTTCAAGACCTTTCTCTGCGGCGATTCGTCCCAGAAATCCGTAGTGAAAACCTGAAGACTTACGAAATGAAGGTTTTGAAAGCTGTCGGATTTGCAGTGGTGGAGCAATCGCAATCGAATCAATCAATCCAGATTTTATTCGTGAATAGTCTGCATAATCTCTGCTTGAAACTACCGAAGATTTCGATCTCTTTAACGCGAAACGACAACTCCGATCCATAATAATTTCAATGATTTTTCCCAAAAATGATTTTTCGGAAACGAAATCGCATTGATATGTTAACAATTTTGGAGTTGACGACATGAAAGAAATTAATCCAGATTCAAGCATCGGCAAATGAAGATGAAGCAAACGGGCCCGCCTGGCATATCGGTAAACTAAAAAAGGAAACGATGCGCTAATCAGACCATTTGCCACACGCAGGACAACACTTGCGCGCACCACATCCACGCCATTAATATTCTCAAATTTCATTAAAGATTTGTCGTGTTGCTGACACACCACACATACGGTCAAACCCTTCGCCACCATTTCTTCTGCGACACGTTTAGCCATATCGGTAAGTCCACTTATATGTGGGTGATAATAATTTAGTGCAACGACATAGTCGTAGTCACAGATACGTTTACTCGTGCGAGACATTAGTTATCTATTCGCAGAAGCAACTAGATCAGATTTCTGCACGTTGAAAAGCATCAGTATTGTCGAGCAGTGGATCGAGATAGCTTCCATCAATTGGTCTGCTTATTCGAGACTTGATTCTTGCTTGACGGCTGATCACATAAAGTCCTGATAACCCAAACGCAAGCTGCGTCGCCACAACATGCCTGGGAT
>JAQCDY010000065.1 GCA_027729785.1 Actinomycetota bacterium
TCGCGAAGGCACTTCGAGCGGCAAACAACCGGCGATGGCAACATTCGAAGCAACACGGCCAGCCGTTGGTGCACAAGCACTTGGCATTGCGCGTGCCGCCTACGAGTTTGCACTTGAATATGCCAAAGATCGCAAGGCATTTGGCAAGCCGATCATCATGCATCAAGCGATTGCTTTCAAACTCGCCAACATGATTACTGAAATCGATGCGGCTCGTTTGCTTATTTGGCGTGCCTCATGGCTTGCTAAAAACGGTGGCTTCAAAAACGCTGAAGGTTCGCAAAGTAAGTACTACGCATCAGAGATGTCTGTAAAGGTCACCGAAGATGCAATTCAAATTTTGGGTGGCTACGGCTACACGCGTGAATATCCGGTCGAGCGCTGGCACCGTGATGCGAAGATTCACACGATCTTTGAAGGCACGAGCGAAATTCAGCAACTGGTTATCGCTCGCGCAATCTCTGGCCTGCGCGTCGAGTGAATTTTTCTGAATGCCTACGTATTGCTAACGCTGTAACCCGCGGCTTGAATCGCCGTTGTTAATGCGTTGAGATCAGGTGCTGTGTAGCTGGAGATTTTTGCAGTTGCAGTCTCAAGTGAAACCTCGACTGACTTGACGCCAGACACTTCAGAGATGGCTTCTTTCACATGACGAACACAGTTCTGACAGGTCATGCCCGAAATCTTTAACTCAATGTCGCTCATAACCAAAAACTTAGCCGCTTTGAGCGTGTTAGTCGTTGTTGGTTGTTCAAGTGGTTCGGCGGTCGACGAAAACGCGTCGTGGAACAAGGCCGATCAAAAGTTTGTGCAAGAGATGATTCCGCATCACGAGCAGGCCGTCGTGATGTCTGAGATGGTTGGCAATGTCGAAGTTTCAACTGAAACGGCCACCTTGGCTTCAGAGATTATGGGTGCCCAGGCAAGCGAAATTGAATTGATGCAGGGTTTCTTAAATGAGTGGGGTGTCGAATCTGACCCTAATTCTGATCCTCATGCTGGCCACATGATGAGCGGAGATGAAAGTCACGGAATGATGACCGATGAAGAACTCGCCGAACTTAAAGATTCTTCTGGCGCAAATTTTGAGAAAATGTGGCTGATAATGATGCTCGCTCACCACAAAGGCGCGGTGAAAATGGCCGAGACCGTTATCGCTGAAGGCAAAGATCCGCGAGTCAAGACTTTGGCTGAAACAATAATTAGCGCGCAACAACAAGAGATCTCAGAAATTCAATCTCTGTTGAATAATTTGTGAAGTTGAAGTCGCGAGTTACTCGGGCGTGACGTAGGCGGAGGTAATGCCGCCGTCGATGATCAGTGACTGCCCGGTCATCCAAGATGATTCGTCAGACGCAAGAAAGAGCGCTCCGTTAGCGATTTCTTGCGGCTCACCGAAGCGACCCATCGGGATGTGCACAAGTCGGCGCTGTCGCTTCGCGTCGTCGCTGAGAAATGCGGCAAGCAGTGGTGTCATCACTGGCCCCGGGCACAACGCGTTCGCGCGAATACCACGACGTGCATAAATGACCGCGATCTCTCGCGTCATGGCGAGAACCGCACCCTTGGACGCCGTGTATGCAACTTGTGGAGTTGCGGCACCCATGTGCGCGACAAACGAAGCCACATTGATGATCGAGCCTCGCCCTGCCGTGAGCATCGTGGGTATCGCATGTCGACATCCGAGCAACACACCTCGAACATTGATGTCCATGGTGCGTTCATAAGTTGAAATCGGTGTCGACACTGGATCATCATCGTCACCGATCATTACGCCTGCGTTGTTGTATAAAACATCGATCGCGCCGAATCGAGACGTGGTCGCGCCGATTACTTCGCGCCATGAATCTTCGTTGGTGACATCGCAGTGCGCATAAATGGCATGTCCGCCAGCGGCTTCAATTTCGTTTACAACCTCGGTGCCATCAACGACGTCAGCGACGACAATGTTCGAACCTTCTCGTGCAAAAGTGAGTGCTGCAACGCGACCAAGACCACTTGCTGCGCCGGTAATGATTGTTGTTTTGTTACTCAGACGAGACATGTTTTTATCTTTCAACGATTGTTTTAGATGCGTTCGAAATAGCGCGTGCGCTCCCAGTCGGTTACCGAATTAAGAAACGAATCCCATTCGGCTCGGGCTGTGACGAGAATGTGGTGATGCACTTCATCACCAAAACACTCGCGCGCGATTTTGCTTTGCTCCCACAAGTCGGCGGCCTCACTGAGCGTGCGCGGAATTCGCAAAACATCAGTGGCTTCGTAGCCGTTGCCTTCGTATGCTTCGCCGAGTTCGAGCTGATGGCGAATGCCGTAAAGACCTCCGGCGACGGTGCCGGCGAAAGCCAGATAACTGTTTGCATCTGATCCAGGAATTCGACATTCGACCCGACTGCCTGCCCCGTGACCGACAACTCGGTAACCAAGTGTTCGATTGTCGCGTCCCCATGAAATTGCAGTTGGAGCCCATGAACCAGGTTGAAAGCGACGATAAGAGTTGACCGTTGGGGCCCAAAGCAGACTGAAGTCGCGGGCCGAGGCGAGCAAACCTGCGAGGTATGAACGAAAAACTTTCGGCATATCATCACCGGCAAAGACAGGGGCGTCGTCGAGCGTCCAAAGACTGGAGTGGACATGGCATGACGAGCCAGTTTCGGCGAAGTCCCATTTCGCCATGAATGTCACCGCGCGACCATGTCGTTGCGCGATCTCTTTGGCGGCTGACTTATAAATAGTGTTGCGGTCAGCCATTTCGACGGCAGTGGTGTAAATCAAATTGACTTCATGTTGACCGCGTCCTGCCTCACCTTTTGAGCACTCGACTGCAATGCCAGCGGCATCGAGTCCTCTTCGAATATCGCCGATCACATATTCATCGAAAGTTGTTTGCACAATTTGGTAGTCCTGCATCCATGGTGAATGCGGTTTGAGATCGCGGTATTGCTTCTCGTATGCCTCGCGATACGAGTCTTGAAACAAATAAAACTCGATCTCGCTGCCAATTTTTGGGACGAAGCCCATCGCCGAGGCGGCGGCAACTTGATCGGCGAGTATTTGGCGGGGTGAAACGGTTACAGGGTTTTTGGTGTTCGGGTCGAGCAGATCGCAAATGACGAGTGCTGTGCGATCTTGCCAAGGTAGAACTCGCAGAGTTTTCCAGTCGGGCATTGCCAACATGTCGCCATAGCCAAGGTTGTATGACGCGAAACGATAACCAGGAATCGGAGTGTCGTCCATATCCGTGGCCACGAGATAGTTGCAATTTTCTGTTCCGTGGTCGGCCACATGGGCGATGAAGAATTCACCAGTGATCCGTTTTCCGACAAGGCGTCCTTGGAGATCGGGGAAACCAACAATCACCGTGTCGATTGAGCCGTTTTTGATTAGTGACTCAAGATCTGATCGCGAAATTGTCGCGCCACTTTTCATATTGTGAGTATATGACGGTCAGATTAGAGTGCCTTCTGTGCCGCGCCAGCAAATAGTTAGTCCGGTTGATTCGTCAATATTTGTCGAACGCGAAACACAAGATTGGGGTGCGGCTGACAAAGCACTTGCACGTGCGGTTGAGGCACAACGCGAGTGGGCTTCATCGAGCGTGGCTGATCGTGCAGCCTGCATTGAGCGCATCACGCTTTTTCTTGAGACGCGATCTGATCAGATCGCTGTCGAGTTGGCGTGGCAGATGGGTCGACCGGTGCGGTTTGGTGGCAATGAAATTCGAAGAGGTTTTCAAGAGCGTGCGAGACATATGGCGGCAATTGCACCACGAGCGCTCGAAGATTTGTCGGTGCCACAGACCGAGGGTTTCACGAAATTCATTCGCCATGAACCGCTAGGAGTCGTGTTCGTTGTTGCGCCATGGAATTATCCGTTTCTTACTGCGGTCAATTCGATTGCGCCTGCTCTGCTCGTAGGAAACGCTGTTGTTCTCAAACATGCAACTCAAACGATGCTCGTCGCCGAGCGATTGCAAGAAGCAGCAGACGCTGCAGGTGTGCCGCCCGGAGTTTTTCAGCACCTGCACACCAGTCACGATGTTGTTGCCCGCATGATCGGTGATCCGCGAATCAACGCGGTTGTTTTTACAGGTTCGGTTGATGGCGGAGTTGCGATTGAAAAAGCGGCGGCTGGTCGCTTCATTGGCATCGGCACAGAATTGGGAGGAAAAGATCCGTCGTATGTTCGCCCAGATGCAGACTTGGCATACGCGATCGAAAACAATGTTGATGGGGCATTTTTCAACAGCGGACAGAGTTGTTGCGCGATCGAAAGAATATATGTGCACGACGCGGTCTATGACGACTTTGTCGAAGGCTTTGCGCAGGCCGCTCGTAGTTATGTTCTTGGATCGCCACTTGATGAAGCAACGACGATTGGACCGATGGTTTCGACGCGCGCCGCGAACTTCGTTCGTGGTCAAATCGCAGATGCAGTTTCTGCAGGTGCTCGCGTAATCGTGGGCGAAAATGAATTCGCAAATTCACGAGTGGGCACCGCTTACCTCGGACCGACCGTGCTTGTAGATGTAAATCATAAAATGGATGTGATGGTTGAAGAAAGTTTTGGCCCCGTCATCGGAATCATGCGCGTAAGCAACGACGATCAAGCGATAAATCTGATGAATGATTCTAATTTTGGTCTTACGGCTTCAATTTGGACAAAAGATCTTGACGCGACAGTTGCAATTGGATCGCGTATTGCCACCGGCACCGTATATATGAATCGTTGCGACTACGTCGACCCTGTGCTCGTGTGGACCGGGGTGAAAAATACTGGTCACGGCATCGCGTTATCTTCGCGCGGTTTTGAACCGTATTTGCGACTTAAGTCGTATCACCTGAAACATTAGAAATTGCGATCATTACTTCGGTGGCTTTGAATAAAGCCACTACTTGAGAACCGGGTGCCAGAGACAAATCTTGTGCGGCTTCACGAGTGATCGTCGATGTCATTGTTTGGCCGGGCTCAAGCGATAGATAAACCGTCGAAAGCGTGTCGCCATGCTTGACTTTGGCGACTTGGGCTTGCAATTGATTTCGGGCACTGACTTGAAATTGTTTTTTACTCTCGCTGCCGGGTGCTTGAGTTGCGCCGTCAAGTTCATCGAGAAATCTCATCGCAGCACGAGCCTGCTCGCGACGCCAAATCGCAACCGGGGTTGACGCAGTATCTGCAAGCAAAGTTTTTGTAATATCTGTGAGTGTTTGGCGCTGATTTTGAATCAGTCGTTTCGTGCTGAGGTTAAATGTTTGCGACAAAATAATTTTGATCAAAAACTCGTCGCGCAGATCTCGAATATGTGAGACGGGTTCACCGAGCCATTGCTTGGCTTGCTTCTCGCCATCGCCCGTGCACTTCAATTTAAACTTCAGTTGACGACGCGAACCCAATGAGTCGACACTGCGAATAAGTTTTTGCGCTTCTAAAGTTTTAACTGCGCGATAGACAACTGGTCGGGTCAGTGTCAGCACTTCGCCCAAAGTGGCACTCGACTCGAACTGCTTTGCCAGTTGATAGCCATGGCTGATGCCGTTGCTGATTAGAACAAGACAAGCACTTTCGATCAGATCTAGTGGCTGTTTAGTCGTCATAGATAGTCAATAGTACATAAAAAACTATTAGATAGTTCGTTTTTAACTAATAGCCTGCAGACTGATGTTCGACCCAAAATTTGTGGTGATGCGGCGAGGTCTTTTCGCCGCGAGCCTTGTTTGGCTCGCATGCGGCACGCCTGTCTTGGCGAAAAGTTATGTCACGACACCAACCGTGGTTTGGTTAGTGAGTTCGGTGCCAGATTCAGCACGAATTGAATTGTCAAAAATTGTCGCAACCAATTCGACGGCACAAATGAAACTTGTGACCCAGGGTTCGTGTGCGGTCAAGGGCAAGTTGCTGACCACGACCAAAGTCGGCACCTGCAAGATTGAATTGCGACTAAGCAAATCACCAAAGTTTGCCTCGATCACCAGCACTGCAATGATTCAGGTCAAGAAGAAAACCGAACTTACCGTGCTCGCGACTGCATCTCTCGCCAATTCATTTGAAACGCTTGGCAAAACTTTTATGAACAGGTTCAGGCATGTTTCGGTCAAGTTCAGTTTTAGTGGCAGTGCAACTTTGGCGACGCAAATTCAGCAAGGTGCACCAGTTGACATCGTCGCGATGGCCGACACCGCAAACATGGAGACAGTTTTAAAATCAGGCGACATCGATCAAAAGACGGTGACGATATTGGTACGAAACAAATTGGCGATTCTCGTGCAGAGAGGCAATCCACGAAAAATAAACACGTTGAATGACTTAACACGCACCGGTCTAAAAGTTGTGTTGTGTGATCTCGCACAGCCTTGCGGAAAATATGCGGCAACTGTTTTGAGCAAGGCGAATATTTCGTTCATGGTCGCGAGCCGTGAGGCAAGTGCAAGTGGTGTCGTATTGCGTGTCGGTCTTGGTGAGGCCGACGCCGGCCTTGCATATTTAACCGACGGTCTAGTGGCTGGCGACAAAGTAGATGCAGTAAAAATCGCCGACAATTTGAACTTGATTGTCAAGTACCCGATTGGCGTGGCCGCTCGACCGACAACAAAAGACAAAGCAGCCATTGTGGCATTTATGGCGATGACCAAGTCTGCAGTTGGTCGCGCAGTTTTTGCCGAGAACGGATTCGTTCTGCCGTGAAGCGAAGTCTGTCGGCGCCACGCGGTTTGTGGATGGTTGCCCTTCCAGCAGTGGCGATCGTAGTTGTGCCGGTGATCGCAGTTTTTTGGCGAACAGATTGGCCGAATTTTTTGACTTCGATCTCAAACGACACTTCGCGCACCGCACTTGTTTTGTCTTTGCGCACTTCAATTATCGCCACGATTTTGGCGCTGATTTTCGGCACACCACTTGCATGGTTGCTTGCGAATCGTGCTTTTAAATTCAAGTCTGTAGTGCGCGCATTTTGCGTGTTGCCAATGGTTTTGCCACCCGTGGTCGGTGGCGTGGCGTTGTTGTATGCATTCGGTCGTCGCGGTTTGGTTGGGGCACGTCTCGATGAGTGGTTCGGCATACAACTGGCGTTCACACAAACGGCAGCAGTCTTGGCGCAGTTTTTCGTCGCGGCACCATTCTTTATTTTGGTGATGGAGGCCGCATTCGACCAAGTTGATCGCCGAGTTGTGGGCACAGCGCGAACTTTTGGTGCGGGGCCGTGGCGAACATTCGTAACTGTGACTTTGGGTCTGGTTCGGCCATCATTGTTGGCAGCACTTGTTTTGACTTGGGCGCGAGCACTCGGCGAATTTGGTGCGACGATCACTTTTGCTGGCAATACTGCTGGGCGAACCCAAACTGTGCCACTTGCCGTATATAGCCAACTCGAATCTGGCGGCGACGACGCACTGGCGTTGTCACTGTTGATGATGCTTGTTTCATTGGGCGTGCTGATCGCGTTGCGTGGAAAATGGGTTAGCGCTTTGCGTCGGGGCGGACAATGAGTCTCGAAATCAATTGCGAGTTGCAGCGCGACAAGTTCAATCTTGAGGTACACCTCACAGCGTTGCCGGGCTCGGTGCTGGCGATCACGGGCGAGAACGGATCGGGCAAAACTTCGACGCTCGACATGATCGCGGGATTGCTTGCATGCACTGATGGCAAGATCTCGCTGAACGGCAAAGTCTTCGACGATTCGAAAACAAATCAATTCGTGCAACCAGAATTGCGTGGGATATCAACTGTGTTTCAAGGTGGTGGTTTGTTTTCGAATATGACCGTTGAAAAAAATGTCGTATTCGGCCGTGGCGCTGTGTTCAAAAATACGCCAAGATTCGACACGGCAATTGAACAGTTCGATTTGGCCGGTCTGCTGTCGCGTAAGCCGTCGACGCTGAGCGGTGGTCAGCGACAACGCGTGGCACTTGCCCGAGCGTTTCTTGCACCTTCAGAAATTTTGCTGCTTGACGAGCCGACGACATCACTTGATGCGGTTTCGCGCGACGAGGTGCGCCGCGCAATGAAGACTTTCTTTGAGACCTATAACGGTGTGGTTATTTTGGTATCGCACGACTCCACCGAAGTATCGGAACTTGCGACAAACGTCGCAAAAATCTCGGTTTCGCGTGGCGAAAGTACGACGGCGACATTGCACGTTTGAGCCGCTTCGATTAGTGGCTGAAGATGGGAGTGTAATAAATTATTCAAATGAGCGAAACTGGAAAAGTGCTGGCAAGTTTTGAAATCATTGATGGTGTTGGTGTAATCAAACTTGACGACGGCAAGGCCAACGCTTTGTCGTTGCCAATGCAAAAGGCATTCAACTCGGCGCTCGATCAAGCACAACAGTCCAAATCGCCAGTAGTGATAACAGGTCGTTCAGGTATTTTGTCCGCGGGGTTCGACCTCAAGACGCTTGCTGCTGGTGGTCAACCCGCATACGAAATGCTCAATGGCGGCATCGAAATAGCTCTGCGCTTGTTGAGTTTTGAAACACCAGTAGTGATTGCATGTGGCGGCCATGCGATTGCGATGGGGGTTTTCTTGTTGCAATCTGGTGATTATCGAATTGGTGTTGCCGGTAACTTCAAATATTCGGCTAACGAAGTCGCCATTGGCATGACG
>JAQCDY010000066.1 GCA_027729785.1 Actinomycetota bacterium
ACTGGTCGGCATCTTGAAGCGCGGTTCAGTGCCAGGCAAGAAAGCCGAAGTCGTCGAGATGATCGGCCTTTACTGGCACTTCGTCGACATCGTCTGGATCATCATCTTCACCCTTGTCTATTTGATTCCGGTTTGATCATGACCACAAATACGGCAGACACAACACACGAACAACAACATGGCATGAGCAATGCTGGCTACATTCGCATCGCAGTTATTTTGGCGGCGATTACCGGTCTCGAAGTTTCAACCTATTATGTCGACTTCGGCGTCTTGTTCTTACCGGCATTGTTGATCATGATGGTGATCAAGTTTGTGATGGTCGTCAGTTATTTCATGCATTTGAAATTCGACAACAAGATGTTTAGTTTCTTGTTTTATGCCGGGCTCGTGTTGGCTGTCGGTGTTTACGCCGCGTTTCTTGCGACGTTCAAGTTTTTCATCCAATAACAACGTGGCTGCATAGTTATGTACGCCGCAAGTGTCGATCTTGTCAACCCTTGGCGCTTTCAGGCGCACCCTGAAGTGTGGATTCTGGTGGCATTCGTGCTCGGCGCTTACGTATATGCCGTGCGTGTAATCGGACCAGTTGTGGTTAAAGCGGGCCCAGTGATCACGTCAAGGCAACGCAATGCTTTTGTCGCCGGAATTTTATTGTTATGGATCGCATCTGACTGGCCGGTGCACGACTTGGCCGAAGAGTATTTGTACTCGATGCACATGTTTCAGCACATGGTGCTCTCATATTTCATGCCGCCCTTAGTTTTGCTCGCTGTTCCAAAATGGATGTTTGATGCCGTATTCGGTTTAGGTAAAGCACGAACTGTCATCAACTGGCTTGCAAAACCGGTCGTTGCCGGCGTGGTGTTCAACGTTGTGGTGATGATTACCCACATTCCGGTCTTGGTAAATCAAAGTGTCAACAACGGGTTGTTGCATTATTCGTTGCATATTTTGTTGGTGACTACGGCGCTACTAGTTTGGCTACCAATTTGCGGACCAGATACGCAGAGGCAATTGAAATCTGGCGGAAAGATGATCTACTTATTTTTGATGTCGGTTGTACCGACCGTGCCAGCGGCGTGGTTGACATTTGCCGAAGGTGCCGTCTACAAGCACTACGACATTGCAGTGCGAGTATGGGGGCTTTCAGTGACGACCGATCAACAAGTTGCCGGTGCCGTCATGAAAACTGGTGGGGCGGTGTTTTTATGGTCGATCGTTGTGTTCTTGTTTTTCAAGCGCTTCAGTAGCGGTTTTGCCGAAGATCAGTCGTATCAAAAAGTTTCATCTGTAGATGATGATGTTTTGACCTATCAAGATGTCACCGATGCTTTTGGTCGCGTAGCGCCAGCAAAAGAACCAAACGTCAAGAATTAATCAGACCACTTAAAGCTGATCACAGCCAACGCGCAGGCCGATAGCGCCCATCCGCCGAGAGCAATCGCATCAGTAATTACTAGTTCGTTGTTATTGAACGAGTTACGCAACAAACTGCTGAGCAACGAACTAGGCAAGACTTGCGCGACATCGCCAAGCGTCTTTGGCAGTTCGTCGTTTGAAGCAAATATGCCACCCAGCAATAACAGCACGAGATATAAACCATTTTGTGCCGCCAGGTTGATCTCGGCGCGAAGTCGACCGGCGAGCGTCAAACCGATACCCGCAAAGCAACTTGTGCCGATCAACAACAACACCAAAACCTGCGCCAAGTTGACTCGACTCGGGTTCCAGCCCAACAACTGACCCACAAAAATCAACAACACAAGTTGCGCGATTTCAATTACGCAAATCGCGACAACCTTGGCCAAAATTAGTCGTCTTGTGCCAAGTGGCGTGGTGCCCAGTCGCTTGAGCACGCCGTAACTGCGCTCGAAACCAGTGGCGATGCCGAGACTGACCATCGCCGTCGACATCACGGCCAGACCCAAGATGCCGGGCATCAAAAAGTCAATTTTGTTTTCGCTGTTTGTTGGCAAAAAATCAGTCTGCGCAAAAAAGATCAAAAGCATTATTGGTATTACAACCAGTAGCAGCAACTGTTCGCCGTTGCGAGCCATCACGGTAAGTTCTTGGCGCAGTTGCGAACGAAAAATCTTCATTGCGTATCTCGTGATTTAGATACAGCAGAATTGTTCGAAAGGTCGCGAAAAATATCTTCAAGAGTTTGATTGACGCCAGCCGAACCACGCAATTCAGCTAGTGGCGCGTTGGCAAGCAGATTTCCATCTTGAAACATCAACACATGGTCGGCTACTCGTTGTGCCTCGTCGAGTTCGTGAGTCGCCATGATCACAGCACAACCATCGTCAGCCAGTCGTCGCACAATGCCTCGAATCAAGTCTCGGCCGAAAATATCGACGCCTGAAGTAGGTTCATCCAAAAACGCGACTCGAGGTTTGGCCGCGAGCGCCAGCGCCAGTGACAACCGTTGTTTTTCGCCACCCGAAAGTCTGCGCCACGATGTTTTTCGCTGTCGGTTCAGATCTACGGCATCGAGCAGTTCGGTGGCGGTTGTGCGGTTGCCGTAAAGATTGCAATAGTGCTGGGCGACTTCAAACACTCGTGCGCTCGGGTAGACACCACCGTCTTGCAACATCACACCAATTTGCGAATTGAGTTTGCTTCGATCTTTTTGTGGATCAAGCCCGAGCACACTGATTTTGCCACTTGTGGCTGTGCGCACCCCGCTGCAGACTTCCATCGTGCTGGTTTTGCCGGCGCCGTTCGGGCCGATCACGACTGTTACTTGGCCTTGCTTGACGTCGAATGAAATTTTGTTGACGGCACGCAATTGTTTGTAGTCAACGACTAGATCACGCACGCTGATTGCGACTTCGTGCGACTGGCCAGAGAAATTCATCACCATTACAGTACGCAATTCACAGGACTTCGCCGACATCTAACGGCTAATCTGACTGTGTGATTGATGTCCGACTTCTTCGCTCAGAGCCAGATGCCGTAAAAGCGGCGATGGCTCGTCGGGCCAAGCCGGCGATTCTCGAAGAACTTGACCATGCCCAGCGACTTGATGCCAGATTGCGCGACATCACCGTTGAGCGAGATTCGAATCGGGCGCAGATCAACAGCATTTCAAAAGATGTGGCCACCGCGCGGCGTGCGAAAGACGATGCTGGTGCCGAAAAATTGATGCAACACAGCCGTGAGTTGGGGGAATCTGAAAAAGTTTTGGCCAGCGAGTTCGATCAGGTTAGTTCTGCGTTGCGCGATGTGTTGTTGCTCGTGCCCAATATTCCGCATGCGCAAGTCAGCGCAGGCAACAACGCCGAAGACAACAAAGTTGTCAAAGGTCCGTTGCAGATGCCGGCGAAATTCGCCGACTATCAACGCGTGCCCCATTGGGAGACCGGCTCGGCTCTCGGCATTCTTGACAATGAGCGGGCCACCAAAATTAGTGGCTCGATGTTCACGATGCAGCGTGGTCTTGGCGCAACGATGGCTCGCGCATTGTGTCAACTTGCACTCGATCGCAATGCCGATGCGTTCGAAGAGGTTCGTCCGCCAAGTTTGGTTTTGACCAGCACGCTTACGGCAACGGGTCAATTGCCGAAATTTGCCGACGATGCGTTCTCGATTGAACGCGACGACCTGTGGTGCATACCGACTGCAGAAGTGCCACTCACGAGTTTGCATGCCGGCGAAATTCTTAAAGCCGAAGAATTACCGTTGCGCTACATGGCGCACACTTCATGTTTTCGTCGCGAAGCCGGCTCGGCGGGACGTGACACGCGGGGCATGTTGCGCACGCACGAGTTTGACAAAGTCGAAATTCTTGCGGTCACGACACCGCAACAAGCACCTGAAATGCTTGTTGAACTCACGAATCGAGTTGAAGCGACCATCGCCGCGCTCGGTTTGCCATATCGCGTACTTGAAATTTGCGCGGGCGACCTCGGTCAGTCGCATCACCGCAGTTTTGATGTCGAGGTTTATGCGCCTGGCTGCGATCAGTGGCTTGAAGTCAGTTCGGTTAGTTGGTTCAGCGACTATCAGGCGCGTCGTGCTGATATTCGGTTCAAGCAGTCTGGTGCCAAGGGCAGCGAAATTGCCCACACACTCAACGCGTCGGCGCTTGCAGTGCCCCGAGTTTGGGCGGCGATTCTTGAAAATTGTCGACAGGCTGATGGCTCAGTTGCAATACCTGAAGTTCTACAACCATATATGCGGGGTGCAAAAGTAATTTCGACCAGTTCGCGAGCCAAGCCATGAGTTTGCGTGATCGTCGTGTGCAATACGAGACTGCGGGTTTAGATCGTGGTGATCTAGATACGGATCCGATTGTGCAGTGGCACGCGTGGTATGACCAGGCTGCAAGTGCTGGTGTCGCCGAACCAAATGCAATGTCGGTTGCAACACTTGATCAACACTCGGTCCCAGATTCGCGGGTTGTTTTGGCACGAGCGGTTGACGCCAGAGGTTTTGTTTTTTACACAAATTACGATTCGGCAAAGAGCCAGCAACTGTTGATGAAACCGGTGGCGAGTGCAGTGTTTGCCTGGCTTGATTTGCATCGTCAAGTTCGCGTGCGTGGCACGGTGCAGCGTATTTCAGATAACGAGAGTGACGAATATTTCGCCTCTCGACCCCGTGAGTCACAGATCGGCGCGTGGGCATCACCACAGTCGCAACCGATTGCTGATCGAACAGTAATTGAAGCGCGAGTCGCCGAGTTTCGCGCCAAATTCGAAAACCAAGACGTGCCTCGGCCCGCCAATTGGGGTGGTTGGTGTTTGGCACCAAACTCAATTGAGTTTTGGCAGGGACGACCGAGTCGCTTGCACGATCGATTTGTTTATGATTTTGATGCGACTACGAAAAAATGGAAGATTCAACGCCTCGCGCCGTAAACAGCTATTTCGTGAGCGGCCAATTTTTGGCGGTTGCTACGAGCGCTTTAATCAACGCTTCGGTGTGTGGTGTTAGACCGTCGCCCTGCCAGTCTTTCCAAAAACGGCCAACTCCGCGCACGCGGGGTGGCAATTCGACTTGCACACCGCCGAGTCGCGGCAAATTGACGGGGTTGTCGTCGTGTAGCCCACGCAAATCAACCGGAATCGTCTCGAGATCATCACAAATTTCATAACCCGGCAGTGCTTGTTTGAGATGCGTCGATAAATGACTGGCTAGATGACGGTTTCTGCCACCGAGCAACAGCGAAGTAAAGAAGCCGTCGCGTCCAAAACCGTGCACGGTGATCACGACATCCACATGGTCGATAAATGTCTTGAGCGAGTTTGAAAAGTTCGGCGACACCTCGTGTGATGGCACATGCCATTTCAGACCACGAGGCTGATGCACACCGTAATATGACGCCCCAGACTGTTGCGCGGCACTCTGCGCGATGACATCGGTCAAATGCTCGAGACCGCCTCCGTGATAGGCCATGAAGCCAAACTTGTTGCGCAATTCGAGAACTTCTTGCACCTCAGGGTGGGCGAGCAATTTGGCGAACATCATAACTTTGCGCCTTCTTTACGACGACTCAAGACGATTGCAGTTGCAACGATTATCGACAGCACAATCGCCAATCGAATCGCGCCTTGTTGTTGTAAGAAAGATGCAACCCGTGATTGCCAGCGTTCAATTCGCGCAACAAAACTTGAAGATTTTTCTTCACTGATCGCGGCATACCAATAGAGCACCAAATATGCTCCGGTCATGGTCACAAAGAATGCGCCAAGCCGTTGAACAATGTGTAATTTATTTTTGATAACCGTGATGAGACCTGTTTTGGCGAACGCCAAACTCACGGTTAGCGCAACGACCAACATCGCCATACCCAGTCCATAAAGCAAAATACTGAGCACACCTGAGACGAAACCGTTCAGGGAAATCGAGCCAAATACAGCCGTCGTCAAAAAGCCGATTGTGCAACCGATCGATGCCACCGCATATGCCATGCCATAAACAACTGTCGCCCGAAAGGTTTTCGTTTGTACGCCACCTATTTCTGGTGTGGCAAATTTGGGCGTCCAACCCGCCAGCATTCGCACACCACCAATAACTAGAACGACGCCGATCACCAAGGATGCATATTTTGCATTTAGTTCAATCCACTGCGTGAACAATCGTGAGATCACACCGATGACGAAAAATATCCCAAGAAAGCCGATTGAGATTCCCGAACTGACAAGAATTGCTCGCCGCAGTCGTTCACTGGTCGCCAAGTTTGGTTCTTCGCGAGTGCCGAGAAAAAAAATCAAATATGTCGGCAACAACACGAAGCCGCACGGGTTGACGGCTGCCAATACACCCAGTACAAACGAGTAGGCAAAGTTGCCTTCAATAGCCAAAATCACTTCAACAATCCTCGCACGAGTTCATCAAGTTCGCTTGCACTCATTTCGCCTGCAACCTGGTCGATGATTACGCCTTGAGCATCAACAGCCAAGGTCACTGGCGCGGTGGCGATGCCCAACTCAGAAATGAATAGTCCGTTTGTGTCGAGCAGCAATTCGAATTCGACACCATATTGTGCGGCAAATTCTTTGGCGACACTTGCCGAGTCTTTGATGTTGATACCAACAAACCGAACTAGATCACGATATTGCGCGGCGGCACTGGCTAACACCGGCAGTTCGCGACGACATGGCTCGCAGGTTGAATACCAAATATTGATAATTGTCGGCGTTCCGAGAAGAGAATTCGTTGAAACAATTTCACCAGCAACGCTTTTTAGATCGACTTCAGCAAGTTGTCGACCAGAATTGTCGGTATTTGTGGCGATCTCGTTCGATAGATCGTAAGTTTCAATCTCGGTGCTTATGAATGGCTGGACGAGAAGAATCCCCAATACGAAAACTATAAAAATTGCTGCAACTTGTTTTACAAGGCGTGTTCTGGCAGGCACGAAAGCAGGCTACCGACTGCTTTTTATGCCCACCAGAACACGCACTTTTAGCGCAGTTAAGCAACCCAGTGCTCGGGGAGGGGCACCTCTGTGATTGTTAACACCGCGTGAGACTTGGTGACGGGTCGACCGCGTGGTCTCTTTGTCGTGCGAATACGACCTTCTTCGATAAGTTCGCCACCCCAAACGCCCCACGGCTCGCTGCGTGCGAGTGCGCCAGCCAGACAATCGGCCTTGCTCGTGCAACGAGCACAAATCGCTTTGGCACGCGCCACATCGACGAACTCATCTGAGAAGAACAAATATGACAATGTTCCGTTGCCGTCGTTGCAGCGCATCGCGGACAGCACGAATTCTGGTTTGTCATCGATGGCGAATTTAAAGTTTTCGCCCGCGCATGGTTCGGTGATTTGTGTGTCTAACAGTGTCATTTCTTTTCCTTTCGTCTGTTGTGGTTGTTTATTGGTTGATTTAGCCAATTTGGCTTCACGCCGGAAAAACAAAAAGACCGCCGGGTTTTCACCCGACGGTCTCGTGGATCTCTCCGACGTGAAATCTATTTACGTCGTAAGCCCCTCGAGATGTCGGGCCGGTTGTTTGGTTGAATAATCAACGAAACTTTTTGTCGTACCAAACCAGCGCGATTTGCCCGATTTGGTGGCGAAATTGGTAAATTTCGCCGCGCGCAAATTGAACGCGCGCGCGTTGACCGTGCGAGCGATGACAATTGCTGATGGATTCAAAATCGTGGCGTACATGAACTATTAATGCAACCATGTTTGGCGCGCAATTCCAAGCGATTTAATTTTGTGACCCTCATAAAGCCATTTGAGCCAATACTGGCTAGGGTTTTAGCATGACGCAGAAAGCCTCAAAATATGGCTTGCCCAGCTCGATTCCAGAGTCGGGTCGAAGATTTTCAGTTGTGCGAAAAGTACGTTTGGGCGACGTCACACCCAAGGGCCGGTTACGACTTGACGCGACAGCACGTTATTTGCAAGACATCGCCACCGACGATTCGCTCGATGGCGGTTATGACGAACCGCATTCTTGGGTCGTGAGGCGCACACAGATGTGGGTGACGGGTTTTCCAAAATATTTAGATCAGGTCGAACTGGCGACTTGGTGCGGGGCCCTGGGCTCGCATTGGGCAGAGCGTCGCACACAAATTAAATGCGCTGGCGCCGTTGCTATCGACTGTGCAGCATTGTGGGTGCGCGTCGATTTCAAGACGATGAAGCCAGTCGCATTGTCAAAAGAACTGTCTGAACTACTTTCTTCAGCCACAAACGGTAGAAAAATTTCGTCGCGACTCGAAATCGGCAGAAATTTGCCCGACCTAACGAGCAACAACGCGACATCACAAGACTGGCCGATTCGGTTCAGCGACATGGACGCGGTCGGGCACCTCAACAACGCCGCCTATTGGGAAGTACTCGAAGAATATCTTGGCGCTAATTCTGGTCAGCGCGCACCGTTGCTGGCGACCGTCGAACATCACGGCGCCATCGACCCAGGTGACAAAGTGCGCATCGTCACGCAAAAACTAGATGGCCGGGTTGTTCTGCGACATGTGCTTGCCGACGATGCGGTCGCCGCAGTTACCGAACTTATTTTGGCGTAGCAGTGTTTTCTTTGAAGACATTTTCGCGGTAAA